>CAJTVR010000063.1:0-9483 GCA_910580075.1 uncultured Eubacterium sp.
TTGATTGCTCCTTTGCTTATTGGTTTTATACTATATGACCTTAAAAAATCTGTCCTGTTTATTGTAGCCTATCCACTGCTGGCTAATCAGCTTTATCTGCAGATACATACCCCTCAAACAGTGGGATTTTGATGATTCCCATTCCCCAAAATACCAAAAGTTCAAGGTCGATGCGCTCCCGCTTATTACCAACTTCCGCCAGAACTGGACTTACAAGGAGTTTATCCCCTATCTCGAAGAACGCTATGGAAAGAAGATCAGGCCTGTGAACCGCCGATCTGAATGCGATATTCCTGAGGACTGCTCCTGTCCGCGCTGTGACGCGCCCATGCCATACCTCTACAGGAACAACGGTTCCAAAGGCCAGATTCTCTGTAAGGTATGCGATGCCAGATTCTTCCCCGGGGACAGCCGGTTCTCTTCCATGAAGCTGCGCTGCCCACACTGCGGCAACACTCTCGTTCCAAAGAAAGAGCGGAAGCACTTCATCCTCCACAAATGTGTCAATCCGAAATGCCCTTACTGCCTCCGCAACCTCAAAAAGGTGGATGCGGATGACCTCAAAGAGGACTATGGCAAGAATAAATATAAGCTCCACTATATCTACCGTGAATTCACGTTGGATTTTTTCAGCATTGTTGTGATTGTTGTGGTTAAGCATTTTTGTAACGCGTATGGCTAATAAAATTATTTTCTAAATTTATGAAGCAGTCCGTGCCTGATAAGGTGTACGGTATCCATTATAGCTGTGCGGACGAACACGGCTGTATGTGACACAGGCAGATTCCTCCACTGCCTGATACAGCGCCTCCCCTGTCTGAAACTCGTACAGATTGACACATTCATTTTTCAGTGTGCTGAAATACCTTTCCATAGGGGCGTTGCCGTATGGACATCCTGCTTTGCTCATGCTTTGGATCACATGAGCGGATTCGCAGAATTCCGCGAAAGCTTTTGATGTGTACTGGGACCCCTGGTCGCTGCGGAGGATTCATTCTTCCTTGATCTGCGGCTGTGATTCCGGCGCTTTCTTCAAAGTCCGGATGGCAGGGCTTCTGCCGGGCCGTCTGTCTGTCACGCCTGCAATGACGCTCCGGTCATACAAGCTGGCAATGCTGCAGTTGCAGCGCGCTTCCCCGTTTTTCAAAAACAGGTATGTGAAATCCGTACACCGCTTGTGGTTCGCCCCGGTCCGCCTGAAACTCCCGCTGCAGCCTGTTTTCAAAGATTTTGTGCGGTTTTCCGCGCTGGTAACCCGGTTTCTTCGGACGGACAGGGGAATACAGCCTCATTTCTGTATTCATGTATTTATGTACGGTAACCGCGCTGTAATGACAGCCCCTGCGCGCCAAATAGACAGTCATGGTCCGGTATCCCGCCACCCCGTTATGCGTATGATAGTTCCCTGACCGGCTCTTTTGCCGCTTCCTTTTTTGCATACTTTCCCCGCTGGAATAGCAGATTCAGTAATATCAGTCAGCCATTTACTATCAGGCTTTTCCCCAGAAAAATCTCTTTTTATTTCATTTGGAACAGACGGTGCTGCTTCGCCTGCATATGAATTATATTCAGCCGTTCTTTTTACTTTTACCGCTGGATTTTCCTCATTCATTATCCTGCGGACAGTCTTTTCGGAAACAATGGCGTCTTCACGTCTGAGCAGTGCATGTATTCTGCGGCAGCCGTATCTGTTTTTATTTTCAGTGAATAATTTCCTGATGCGTATCCGTAAGGCAAAATATCTATCCGGCTGAGACATAGCTTGTTCCTGATAGTAATAACGGTTTCTCCAATAACCATGGCAGCGGGTACTTGGTCTTTAGGGCACCGGTTATCACTGCCTTCTCCCTGCTGCCGGGGAGCTGTCTGACCGGTGCCGGGGTCTTTTTTTAACACATTAACCGTTTCTTTAAGGATATCTGTTTCCATCTGCATTCCGGGCATTTGATTCTTAAGCCCTACCGTTTCATGAGAGGATAAACAGCCTGATTCCGCTGGTGCAGTTCCTTCCTTAAGTTCTCCGGATGAAATATTTCTGTTATTCATCAGACCAGATGTATCTTCCTTTAGATAACGCTTCCGCCATTGGTAAATACCGGCTCTGCTGTAACCAGTATCTTCTGATACATATTTTATATTTTCTCCGTGTTCAAAACAGCGCCTGACTGCATCAGGTTTAACATCCGGCGGAGGATTTCCCGGATGATCCGGGGATTTGCAAAACGGGGAAGCAGTTTACGTTCTCTTTTCACCATATTTTCTGCAGCTGTCCATGTATATAACTGTCTTCCCGCTGGATATCCCAAAATCCGTATTGTCCCAGAAACAGAATTTGTCTGGTGAAATACGTCTAATGCAGTTGATTTTTGTTTTTGAGAATACATATAAAAACTTCTTTCAGATTCCTATAGCAGTCCAGGTTTTTGTCCGCACCCCCTACCCGCGAATTCCGTGATACCGATAAGCCATTTCTCATTCGGTTTTTCCGCATGGAAGTCCCTGTTTACCGCATCTGGCACAGAAGGCGGGATTTCCCCTTGATAGGAGTTACATTTCCGCCTACTCTTGCCTCTGACCACAAACCCGTCTACCGTCATGATCCTACGCACCGCCTTCTCGGAAATGACGGTTCCCCCACGGCTAATCAGGGCATGTATCCTGCGATACCCATAACGCCCGTTGTTTTCATGGAAAAGAACAGAAGATATTATACTACATTTCACAAAGGAATGTATTTATTTTAGGTTATGGACATCATTTAGCATATAATCTACAGAAGAGAAAAAAGTTTTATTATCGCACTGTCCCTTCTATTCGGATATAGTTATATATTGTTTTTTACATAATTTCTAATCCTTTGGACTTTAGAATGTGTTCAATCTCTTTACATGAACCCGCTACCGAATGTACTATGTAGCCGCACTGGTACAACCACTCTAGAACAATATATCCTTCCAGTTCCCCATCTAAAGCCAGTTTTTCCCAATACTCTTTTACACTTGCAATATCATTCTCATTAAGTTTCCTTATATAAGGCTTGCCTTTTCTCAAATCTGGCTTTTTACCTTTCATACAAACATACATCGCCATATTGACCAGGCTGAAAGAATCTCTTGCTTCAACTCCTTTTTTTAAAATAGATGGTACATCATATAATTGGCCATTTATCGAAATATCACCTATCTCACCTCGGCGCAGCATATAACCCAGATTATTATAGGCGATAAATTCATCATCATCTGGACAGTTTGATATAGAAGAAATATAATGTTCTTTTGCTTCTTCAAAATTGCCCCTTTGATATGCTTCCATTCCTCTTTCATTTTCTCTAATTGTATTTTCATCCTTATGTATCTCCGACTGCATAATGGATAAGATATTTTTTGTGATTTTAGGTATATCTAGTCCATATGGCTGTGAAAAATCTATCCGTTCAATAATATCTGATTTCAGTTCTTCTACATCTGTTAGTTCATACTTTTCACATTTTTCCTTTACAATTTTCAACGCTTCGACATTGCCATCAATATCCAGTCGTTGATTACGTGTATTATCGTAGTCCAGCTTCCGAATATCGTAAATGTTCTGGTCATATGCATCAATATCTAAAAGTTGCGCATAATATGGCCGTTTTCTCCCACTAAGCATTAGTGCCTGCCCCTTATCTTTGTCAAGATGCTGTAGGGAAAATACTGATATCAAAGGTATACGCCCGTCATGTTTCCTACCGCAAAGTGTGCTGATTTCTTCCAGCAGTGGCACTTCACGGCTAGTCAGGAAAATCCAATTTGTGCAGTTTGAACGTATTGTTTCTGATTCATCCCCATAACGTTGCTTCAACTGGTGTTTGCTCTGAATGATCAGGCAAAACCTGATATTACGGCTGCGTGCAGCTGTAATCATAGAAGGAAAATCCTTGATTGTCGGAAGTGAGGAAAATTCATCCAAAATATAATTTAAGCGAATCTTCATCTGTCCGTTTTTTGTTGACTGTGCTTTATAAATCAAGTACTCATAACTCTGCTTGATAAAAAGAGAAATCAGCGGATGATACGTCGTCTTTTCATCCGGCATGATCAGAAATATGGCAGACTTATCCTTTTCAATATGATCTAGAATATTGGAATTGTTAGCCAGCATATCCATCAAATTGGGCTGATATACAAAATAGCGAACTTTTTGGTCAAATGTACTTAAAATCCCAGCCCTTGTATCTTTTGCTGTCAGGACAATGCCACTCAAAGCAGGCGCAATAATCTCATTGTCTTTTATGTACCGCCATATCGGGGATGAAGCTGGATTTGACTTGTCAAACAACTGCCTCCGCAATCTTAGTACATTACTGATATTGACAGTCATATCTGATAGCTCATTGTCCCTACACATTTTAAATAAAATCAAAACCAGTCCAAAAAACATATCAGCCGCACTGTTCTGCCAAAAAGGATCTTTGCTCGTATCATCTGCTGCCAGCAAATTTTTCGCAATGTCATTTACCATTTCACAGGTGCGATCGATATCACCTTCCCGATAAAAATGATAGGGAATACTCAGCGGATTCCATGCATTACCCAGCGTTGGATTTCTAAAATTTAATACCATGATCTGATAGCCACCCCGTTCCAATTCTTTGGCAGTGCGGTTATATATCTCTGCCTTCGGATCTGAAATAACCATAGACTCACCCGCCCAGCCAAGTAACCGCACTGTTGGCATAACAATAAGCCTTGTCTTCTTAGAACCTGTTGCACCTATTACAAGTGTATGAGAATCATGGCTGTCCACATAAACCGCCTTCTCGTCTTCATCAGCCAGAACAGGAATCCCCCCAGAAAACTGGTATAAAGATGCATCTTTTTCAGAAACCGGATCGTATTCCTTTCTACTCAGAGAAAATCTCTGATAACTCTTCTTGACTTCCGATAAAGGTTCTAACGTAGCATCATATAAATTTTCTGGCATAGTCTGAACATTCGTTCTTAACATTTTATTTTATCCTACTTTCCTAATAAATCGAGTTTAAAACACTTTTTATGTATTCTTCCAGACCAGCTTTACTACCTACAAACTTTGCATGCATGTCTTCTAGATACTTTGTAAGAGACAAATCGTAATCCTCCGAAATGCTGTCTTTTTTAAAATTACTCCACAGATAGCCAGTATTCTCTTTATTTTGGTTCCAATAATTGATTGCCTCAGTATCTTTAATCATATTTAGAAATCTGTTTATCTCGAAAATCACATGAGAATTACTCTGATTTATTTCCGCTGAAAATAGAAAGAATAGCAACGGCACTATCTGCTTTTGTGAATTTTGTATAATACTAGAAGAATTATTCCAGCTCTGACTGGCTGAATCAAAAAATAATGAATCATTCCACATAATTTCTGCCAGACGTAAGACAGGATCATCTTTATTGTAATTTACCAAGATCAACATAGTAAATAATTTTGCCGCTTCTTTATTTCTTCCAGCGTTACTATTTGTAATTGCAATCAGATTTAATGTATTTTCCGAAGGATCTTTTTCATACAATTCCTTAAACAATTCCAATGCACCTTCATAATCCCCTTGAGCTTTCATGCAGATAGCCCTGTTTCTTACAAATAACAGATGCAAATGACTGATTCCAGCACGTTCTATAATCTGTTCTTCATATTCTGATAAACGATATAATTCATCAAATTTCCCTAATCCTATATATGTATTAAACAGACTTTTTACGTAATTTTCTTCTACTGCAATTTTCCGGTTGTCCATATTTACTACAGGCATTCCCTCTGTATCATGTGTAATCCCAAAATATTCTTCTGCCATACCTAATGCCTTTTCCCTGTCATCCCGACTGGATGAATCTGCATACGCCTCAATCAGCCCAAACGTCAGCTGGGGCAGATTCTTTCCCCATCGCTGATATCCCTGTTCCATGACAGAAACTCTGTAACGTTTTAAATTCATGTCCTTGCAAAGATAACTGATCTTGAGATAATCATCAAATGTAACGTCTTTATTATCTGCAATTTTCTTTATTTCTTCTTTAAATCCCTGTTCGTCACGCTCTCCAGAAAAAAATTTCAACCTGCTAACAATAGCTTCTCCTGAATTTTCTTCCAGCATATCAATTTCTCCAAAATTAAAACAATGCGGAACCGATTCCATATTTTTATTCTTCCAATAACAGTCCAAAAATTCCCTTACTGGTTCGCCTTCTTTTAATGCATCATCCTCTTCATCCAATCCAACATAAAAGGCAATATCTTTTTGCAATTTTGCTAGTTTCCGTTTCTTTTCGTTTTCATCTACATGAAACCTACAGAATCCTGTTCCATATCCCCAGCTAAATTTTCCTTCATTTTCTGGTGACAGTAAGATAAAGGTCTTCTTTGGTTTCTTCAAATATCTGGCATACAGAACCAAAGATACTGACATGTTAACTTTTCTGGCATCAATGATTGTAAAATCATCACTACCAACAGCCGACCATACTTGTAAAGAAGCTGGCATATTTTGGGAAATATCAATACACTGCATATCTTCTGCATAAATTTTACATCTTTCACCTAAATGACTGATAAATGTATCATAATTTTCTTCTTCAATTGCTGATGCGATATAATTGCACTTCATGGCTCATACCTCCAAATTCTTATATTTTTAAGGTTTTTATTTCTTCATTTCCATTCTCTTTATGATAATGTAAAAGTTCGCGAACCAAACGGATTAAAAGATCAATTTTCTCATCATATTTGATCTCGCTTGGATTTACTATATAACTCAGCGATTCTGCTTCCATTCCAAGATTCAAATCCGTAACTATAGAATTAAAATCCATAGATCTACATAACGTTATATTTTTCCGATAACTTCTTAATTCATTTTCATCTTTTTCAAGAAGCCATTCTCTACATTCCTTACTGTTTTTATCACTCAAAAAGTTAAATGCTTTCTGTTGCACTTCTGGTTTTTTCTCACATAAAAAATGAAAAAAAATCACTATCCTATAACCCATATTCTCAATGTCTTTATCTTCCGAAAATGTAAAATGGTAATGAACAACTTTGACAAAATTCTGAAATTTTTCTGAACTTACATCTAATAAATTGTATAGTTCTTCTGCGAGCAGATAACTATACAGCACATCATCAGTCATTTTGAATTCTT
Source organism: uncultured Eubacterium sp. (assembly GCA_910580075.1). Lineage (GTDB taxonomy): Bacteria > Bacillota > Clostridia > Lachnospirales > Lachnospiraceae > Eubacterium_J. The sequence goes on from CAJTVR010000063.1 coordinate 7,163, forward strand.
TTTTACCAAGACTTCCTTCCTCTTTTATAAAAGGATATATCTCGAACACAACATTATCACATTCCTCCCATTCTATACATGGATTATACCCCCTGCCTAAAAACGTTATTAAATATTTTGAAAGATATTGTTTGACAGGTGTCTTACGAATCCGTCTAAAAAATATAGTATGGTTGTCAACAAAAAGATTATTTTTATCAATATTGGAAGCTATTTTACGATATAGCCGAAATTCATACTCATACTGTAGTTCTCCTGGCTTTGGCAACATATCTGTATGCTGTTCAAAAAATACAAGCCACTGAAGATGCCTTTTCACAAATGGAATATCGAAAAAATAATCTGGTAATTCAAAGTCCTCATAAAATTTCATGAGTTTTTCCAGTATTCTACTATCTATATTATTACAAACAATTACTTTTTTTCGAATTTCTATCCTAGTATAATCTTCTTTCATGCTCTCTATAGCATCTTTAAAAAAATTACTGCGACATATGAGTAATACAGTTATTTTATGATCAGAACATTCGTTCTCATAATTCTCTATTATCTCAATTAACAATTTCTTCTCTAAAGTTGTCAGATGCCCTTTTTGAACATTTGAAGAATCCTGTTCTGCATATAACTTGCTTTTCTCCTCTTTAGTAAATTCCCTCTCCAGTCCATCTATTACAAAGATCCTGTTTTCATAATCATAAAATATTTCATTATTAAAACAATCCAAAATCTCATCCCACTTCAGACATATTTTGTCAGGATGATTCTCTGACCATTTAATAACAGCATATGATTTTCCGCACCACATATCACCATAAATAATCCGAAAATAGTCAAATCTATTTTCAATTACTTTATTCAAAACAAAATCCATAGGCTTATTTTTATCTACATCTGGATCCCGTCCATCCAGATTCTCAAACGGAATATAAGATACAGTCGGAAATACCTTAGGTCTTAAGATAATCATAGAAGACACCATTTCCTGAAGCCTTACCGCATCAGTCAAGTATATTCTTGGATTCGATCCAGCATCCCTACTGAGCAGAGCGGATAAGCAAACTGTATCTTTATCCTTCCGAAATAAACCTGTACCAGACCATCCATCTAAAAATTCAGAATTAATAGAATCATATTCTTTATATTTATCGACATCAAAACTTGCAATATAATCCAATATGGTATCCTTTACATCACTATTTCTTCCTAGTTTATTCTCAGCAACAGTTACTATATTGCAATTAAATTTGTCTCTGCCCTTCACTGTTTTAGGATATCCCCATCCCTCTAATCTTTCATCTGCCTCAGCTTTTTCAATTGAAAACTCTATGTCTTTCATCCATGGTTCATACTGAACCTCAACTACAGCTCCGTCATTAGGAGAACCTTCATCATCAAATCGATATCCTGGCAGTGTACATACTCTGCATACCCCCATATATCTTTCACGTGGAGTCCCTGGCTTCACAAATCTGCAATGATAGTCTATCTTTTTTTCATTCTCATTCAGATTAATACTATATGAAATTGAAATTTTAAACTCTTTATCTGTCTTTTTAAATATATGACATACTGTAAGTATATATGCAAAATTTCCGTGTTGTCGAGGGACATACAATACTCCTGATCCCCATGTTTCTTCTGTTTCAATTTTAACAGCAAAGTTATTGATGCCCTGAGACAACTTTATCACCTCCTGTAAGTTCCTCGAATTATAAGACCAGAAGGTAATATTATATCATCTTTTAAGTAAATAATCTGAGGATTTCCCATATTTAAGTATCGTTTTCTGTCATCATCTGCAAATCCATAGTCTTTCATCCAGTTAATATTACAATAAATTTGTGCCTTCGGAAACTGGCGAAACAGTTTTCCCAAAAATTCCGGATCAGGATGCTGCGTTTTTCCCTGTCCTTTTCCGTTAGTACTCAATAAAAAATGATCTGTCCCTAACAGAGTATACAACTCTTTGGAATAATTATGACTGCTGCCATGATGTGGTATTTTAACAAAATCAGTACAAGTTCCACTTGGATAAAACTTTAATATCCCTTCCATGCAAACGGATGGAAAAGCATCTGCCAAAAAAGCCAATCTCTTTCCTTCATATTCAAATAAGAACGCTATACTTGAACCGTTTGACGGACTTGTATCTTCCTTTACCACTTTATCTGCGTAGGTACACAGGTTTCCCATCAGTTTTCTATATTTCCCGGCATGCTGTAACCCTAGCTTTTTTTCTTCCTTGTTCCACTGCTTTAAATATCTTTGAAGTTGCTTTTCTCCCGGGCTAATAATTTTCAAAGCTGCTGCGCCGATAGACA
>CAJTVR010000063.1:9530-26414 GCA_910580075.1 uncultured Eubacterium sp.
TCCAAGACATAACGTATCTGCTATCTTATCTGCAAGTCCTTTTTCTTTTAGCAAATCTAACAGACTTAAAGCCCTGTGCACTGTATGCTGTTTATGCCCTACATGTATATAGCTTCTTTCTTCCTGTTCTGGAAAATCACTGACTGCAGATATCCCGAGCCTATCAGCAGTGCCTTTTCCAGTATTTAGGTAAATTTTTTGTATTTCTGGCAATTGCTTCATAGACGATATGGCACTCAGAGCACCTGCAATATGGTCATCATCGATATGTGTAAAAATAAGCGCATCAATGATTTTCTTCTGAGTGTAGTAATATGTAAGTATCTTTTTATAAACAGCCATTCCTGAAGCATCGCCGCCATCAATGAACACAGAATGATTTTCTTGGTCATCACCATATTCTATGATAAAAAAATCTCCTCTTCCAGCCGGTAACATACACACTGATAACATAATCTTTTCCTACATAACGCTTCAACAAGCTAATACTTCATTCAAACATTTTTTAGAGTATTGGCAAATGTAAGCGAGCTATTCTTGCATCTGTTGTTTCAAACTGCTAGTCCATTATACTTTTTCTATATCAGACATCCATCTGTCCTGTCAAAAATTCCTAACCCTTTATGATAGTGCAATTATACTACAAAATATTTTTTTTTGCAAGATACTTAAAATTTTGAAATTTTTAGAATACAAATGTCCCAGTATCCTCTATTTTAAAATACTCAGACAGATTTAGCTATTGTAATTTGATTTTTTCGCAAGAAAGCCCCCTATACCTGTCCGGCTCATGCTCAGGACGCGCTCTATTGCATAGCCCAATGCATAAAAATGAACCTGGGAGCCTCTTAAATACGTTTGGAACATTCCTTTAATTCTTCCAGGAAAATACTTTCCCGGTGAATGGATGTAAGACTAATGTACCCTGTCGCAAGGATGGCAAAAAAGTTCAGACTGCGGACAGACTGCAAAGACATTATCCGTAGATCCTCGAGTTCAGACTACTGTTTCCTAAACTTAAATATTCCTCAATCCTCCACCGGAGCAGATACACTTTGGTAATGATATGGCACAACTTTTTCTTTTCCTTTATGTGCAAATTGAAAAGCAACAGCATCGGATCTTCCCCAAAACCATGCACTATAGCCAGTACCAGTTCTTTGGCCAGAAATTCACACAGCCATACAGGTATGCAGCTCATTTTGCATTGGATACTCTTACCGCTTTTATCTTTAAAATCCATGCGGTAAACCCATTTATATTTTAACGCCGCATCCATGATGTTACAGGTCTTTCCGTTATAAATGACATTCTGGTTCTTTTTTGCACGAATAGCAAGTCACTCCCCGCATTTTAAGAAATAGCGGTAATAATCACTGGCATCAAATCCGCGGCCGAAGGTGCAGACACATTCCGATCTGAAATTTTCAGAAAGGGACCCGAGGCAGCACAGTTTCATAGGTTTCGCTTACAACCCCTTCTTCTGCCACCGGAAATACTTTCTCATAGACTGGAACGGGCATCTTTCCAGACCCGGACAGCACGACGGCTTCGATCGTCAGACAGCCCTGTGCAATTCCGCCAATGGTCCCATCATGTATTTCAGAGAAAGCCTCAGGCTTTCTGCCTACCGACTTTGTGATATCTGAGTTATCAATGACAGCCACAGCATAATCTTCTTTGACACGCTGTTTTACAAGAGAAAGATAATCCTGTATCACAGCCTACTTTTCATTCAGTCAAAAAGAATTCAGTCCTCCGCCGATGGAAAACTTTCAATGGACTGAATTTGTTACTGTTTACAGTTTTATGTGAACCGATGTCATGATACTAAGTTCAAAAGGCAAATCAGGTTGAAAATGTTTCAATTGTAGCTGAATGAACGAAAAAATATGCGCAAATTATTTTGTAAAGCATAGGAACGTTATGCACAAATTAAAAACAATTCATACAGCTCTTTTACGGAAAACCATTGACCCCAACAACATATCATTTACTTAATCTTTTTTCTACTAGAATATGACCAACTCCTGTTATAGAAGACTTTAACTGACTTTATAATGAACGGGATAAACCTTCTGATGAGACCTAGATTGTGTATTCCGTTCTTTTCTTTGACATAGTGCTTTCCTCTTTAAAAATAATATTGATCGCCTAGTACAGGTTATTCTCTATATGCCAGTGCCTACGTACAGCAATTGCAAATAGTTCAGCCTCCAGTTTTATACTGCATAGAAAATGTCATTCCTCTATGCAGTTCCGAGAGCCGAAATTTTTTTGCACTGCAAAATCTTTTTAGAGCTGCTTTCCCCCGCTTAAAAAACTTTTTCACAAAGGGGATTTTATAATGACAAGAGCATAAAGAAGAAATAAAAAGAAAAATTACAGAAACGATTTTGCGATTTTAGCCGGATTATGGAACTGTATTTCCCAGAGTTTATTAGCTTGCTTTCCGGCATGATTTTATTATAAATCAGCTCAGCAATAAAATCAATAATTACAATATGTATTTTCTGCGTTGGAACTCTTTCTCCTAAATACTAGCGCACCAATTCTGCACCAGTTTAACTATAAGAATCTTCATGAAACATCCTTAATCTTCAAACCTCATAACGCATTGAGAACATTGGGTTTTATAAACATTTATAAAAATCATGAAAATAAGAAATCAGCCACTCGTATTACGAATCATATTTTCATTTCCTGACTGTGAAAATCCCATTGGGATAAACACTAATAAATAACATCTAATATACATCTTTTCTGTACATATACCAGAAGTTATTTATGATCAGAGCGTAAAAAACTGCTCCCAGCTTTCAAAATCTTTTGCTTCCACATAGTCTGATACAGAGGCCAGTATCTTTTGTAATTCAGTAGGCGGAACCAGTCCTGACTGCAGAATCAGATACTCAACTGACTCAGGCATCCAGACAGCTAGCCTCTGTCCGTTTCTCGACACACTGTATTCCAGGCAGTTTTCTATCTCTGCACCAAACGCTGCTCCATCAGCTACAGCCAGCAGATCGCTTTGCTGCAGTTCCTTTAGCCTGTCCAGTATCCGGCTGCTACCCCCCCCCCCGTATTTTCCAGCGGAAATAAAATATCCTGCCAGCTGCGCCCGATTTCCCGGCGCAGATACACATAATAAGCACAGTCCGCGGATACTGAATATCCGGATTCTCTTCCAGCTCTTAAATATTCATACATCATGTGCAGAAGTGTTGTTTTTCCTGTAGCGCTGTCGCCCTTTAAAACTGTAATATTTCTTTTAATATCAAACTCAAATACTGTCTTTTTACTTTTCACTCTGAAATGATATCTGCCCTTCATCCTGCAGTTCCTCCGCCTCTAACAGCCCATCGACATATTCTTCCGGATTATGAACGATTTTTCCCGTATTCATAATCTGTATTTCAAATGTTCCCTCAAAATGCATAATATTTTGCAGATATACCGTTAAATCTTTTGTTTCTGCTATTTTCAGCACCCATTTTGCACAGTTATTGCCGCAGTTGGACAGATTATAAATAAATGAATCGTCTTTGAGCATCAGAATCAGCACTTTGACACCGCCAGACAGCTCTTTCGGCGTAATTGCCCCCAATACAGGGCTTTCAATAATATGTGCACCGATGACTTCAGACTGGTCGACCTCCCGTATCATTTCCCTGACAAATTCATCTTCCATCCATTCGTCTTCATATACATTATCAAAATAAGAAGGCGCATCTGTCATAAATTCTGTTCCGCCGTAATACCAGATTTTCAGCATTCTGTATCCCGCCTTTCTTTCCGAAGTTCCCGTAATAGTTATAGTATATGAATGGAGACGGAAAAAAGCAAGAAAAACCTTTTTGAAGATAAAGGAATCCGCCGGACTTTTCATATTCCCAAAAAGCAGACAGCCAGAGCCTGATTTCTCAGACTCTGGCTGTTCGGTTTGTAATCAACATTTGCACTATTTTGAAAAACCTTTTGTACCTGGTATTATGTATCCTGCTCGTCTTCGCAGTACTCTGCATCCTCTCTTAAAAAATCAATCAGTTTCTGCGCATCCTGATCATCTTTCGCGATAAATTCCATCTGTGGGACATCGCCATTTGCAAACATGCGTGTCATGGACAAATACTGGCTTAACTTGGATTTCATGTTTAAGCAGTCGCCTTCACCCGTTACAAGCTCTACATTACTCGTGCAGCTGTCGATTACCTCGAATAACTTGTTTACCTGGTTTACTCTTTCCACTTTAATATTCATTTCCAAGTCTCCTTTCTATTGCTAAGGGTTTACTTTCACAGTATACCAAGGAGAAACCTGTATTTCAAGTAAATTTATGCCATCTTTGTATAAATTTTCGTACCTGATGCCAGATATACGATAAAAACCTGGAAGAAGCGGGCGGTCTGATAAAAGTCTAAAACAGGGCGGTTATTTCTCCCACAAAGGGCACTGCATTGTTTACGGCTGCTTTTTATCTTCCCGAAACTTGAAAATGCTGATATACCGGTTTTCCAATAGCGGCTATGATCATACCTGCAAAAATATAAATGAGCGGAACTGCCTGCCATGCTGTCAAATAGTGTCCAAAGGCGGAAACCAGACGAATGTCAAAAATATTCCACGGGATAAGGAATCCACTCGGCAGCCAGTCCCATATCTGTGCCAAAACTCTATATTGAGAAGGAACGGAACACATCATAGAAAAAATAAGCATTCCAAAAGTAATGGCAAGTGCAGCGGTATTGCTGCGGAATATTTCTGAAGGCAGCATAACAACTGTACTAAAGACGACAGATGTTACAATGACACAGCCGTATAATATCAAAACAGCCTGGCAGGCACTTCCGCAAAAAGTCCCGATAAGCAGATGGATACTGTCATTAGTACAAAAAGTCCGATTGTCGTGACAGCTCTAAATAACAGATCATAACTTTCCGTCATCTGATATACAAAAGGCGTATGGATACCAGCTTCTTTTTGCTGCCAGAATGCCTTTTCTCCTTCAGAGAAATTTGGGGATATCCATTGATTCTCCAGCATAGACTGCCTTCGTGCATATAAGTCATCTAAACCCGGAGTCCATTGAATTATTTCTGAAAAGGTCATCTGCGTAGTATTCCGAACAAAATTAAAAATTGCACTATATGGTCTGGCATACTTTTGGTATTCCTCAGTTGAACTATACTTCTCAGCTGTTATAGGAATCATTCCATAGGCTTTTATTGTTTCTTCCAATAGAGACTGGTTAATTTCTCTGCCGTTTAGCATTTTCTGATAACTTCTATCTGTCAAAAACATATGATATTTCGTATCAGCTTTTTCATTGTCAATATCATAAGAGCCAGTTAATTCAGCAGTCAGTATAATGGCTGTGGCAAGAAAGCTAATTGCTAAAGCAGCATAAACGATTTTCCGTTTTAATATTTTTTTCAGCTCATAACGGTAAAGTACTCCGAAATTATTCATAAAGCTCCTCCTTTTTCAATTCTTCTTTTAACCTCTTCAATGCCTTTGAAAGCCTTCGATAAACAGCAAAGCGTGAAAATCCCGTAATCCTGCAAGTTGCCGTAACTCCAGTTTCATTTACATACCGCAAAAAAATCAATTCCTGTTCCTCTTGTGACAGCCTGGATATGATAGATTTCAAAGTCAGATTATTTATCCAGTCCTCGGTTGGATTGTATGCCGGTTCTGTTACATCTTCTAAGCTCTCAGCAGTTTTTTTTCGAAAGTTATCTATACATAAATTCTTTGCTATTGTGTATAAATAGGGCATCTCCTTATTGCTGTCAAGACTTAAATCCTACCGGAACAAGCGAAGAAACGTTTCCTGTGTAATATCCTGTGCTAACTGTTTGTCGTGTAGTTTAAAATAACAGTAGTGATATATTTTGTCATATTGTTCTTCAATATCCATTCACCGCAAAATCTCCCTTCATAATGTATAACGGATTAAGACTGCTGTATGTGCGGCTTATTAAAATTTTTCTAAGATGCTTAAAAATATCTTGAGATAACGAAACAGCGTCCTGACGATCATTGTGCCAGTTCTCCGCTGCTCAAATTGTGGATAACTCTGTTCACAGCACATAGGAAAGCTGCACTTTAGCTTTTTCATGTGCCGACAGTTTCTGGGTTATCACTGCAAACGTCTGTCAATGCGCATTTTGTGCGTTACACACATTTTGTTGACTTTCGCACATTTTATTGACATTAAGATTTCTTTCGCTATAATAAAAAGCAAGAGGTGATATAATTAGTGCATGAACGCCTTAAAAAATTAAGAAAAGAATTAGACCTTACCCAGCAGGAATTTGCTGATAGAATTGGCATGAAACGAAATACTATTGCTAATTACGAATCTAAGAGAAACAAACCCAGTACAGCTGTTATTTCACTCATCTGCCGCGAATTCAGCGTAAATGAAGACTGGCTCAGATACGGCACTGACAGATCTGACAATATGTTTTTGCCAGGAAACTGTGAAAACGAAAATACAAAAACTGTCAAAAACCTGCTCAATGGTGAAAACGATACTTTTAAACACAGATTTATAACCATGCTTTCCAGACTCAGTGCTTCTGACTGGGAACGCCTTGAATTAGAAGCAAGACGGCTTCTTGAACCCGCAAAAGAAGCTGCTGCAGCCCCGTCTGCAGCCTTGTATGCGAAAGAATCCGACACAGGTTAGACCCTCTGGCAAATCAGTAACTAAAAGAAAGAAGGTGATTAACTGTGCGAAAGCTCAAAATATACCTGGACACTTCCGTAATCAGCCATCTGCAGCAGGAAGATGTGCCTGAAAAAATGCAGGAGACACGGGAACTGTGGGAACAGTTTAAAAACCGGAAAGACGTAGAAATCATCATTTCCGATTTAGTACTTCTGGAACTTTCCCGCTGCAAAGAGTCCAAACATGCTTTCTTGCTGAATGAACTGGCTCAGCTTGACTATACCTTTGTTAAATCGACAGACGAAGAAAGAAACCTTGCCCGGATTTATCTGCAAAACGGCGTGCTAAGACAGAAAAGCATGGATGATTTAACACATATAGCAGCTGCTGTGCTGAATGAATGCCGCTACATAGTCAGCTGGAATTTTAAGCATTTTGTAAATCCAAAAACGATAAATACAGTAAATGCGGTCAATCTGTCTTTACATTTATCCCAGGTAGCTATATTTTCACCATCCATAATGTTAGGAGGTTTTTAATCATGGAAAATCATATCGCACTGACAAATGATGAAATTCACGCGATCAGGGTGGAACATTCTGAAAAAACAAAAAATCTGCCGTTTGACGAATACCGGAAACAGCTGGACACCGAAATCGCTCCCGTACTGCGCCAGCTTGAAGAATTGAAGAAAAAGAATACTAAAATAATGACAGAAGCCACAGAAAATTAAAACTGCAGACCTGAGACTTTTCTAAATAAAATGCGTCCTTCCAGATTTCAGTCTGCATCTTAAAACCAGCATCCGCACAGTCATATAAAACTCATCCGGTAACAGCCGGGAGGAGAAACTTTTTCCTTTTTCCGTTTGCAGGCGAAACAGAAAAAGGAAAAAGTTTCTCCTCCCGGCGTCCGGGAAAGCCTTCACGTATATGCCGCTTTCTTCTATTAAAGATTCGTCTGAACCAGCTTCGGCCTGTAATGAAGCCTCTCTAAAGCATCCATAATCTGCTTTTTATGCTCCGGCCCGAAACTTTCCATCGTAATACGCAGCTCCACCGCTGCACTGCGGTTTGTAGATACAAACTGGTTGTGCTCGAGTTTAATGACATTGCCCTGTTCTTTTGCAATCGCATCTGCCACTTTGCACAGTTCGCCCGGCTTGTCTGGCAAAAGTACGGAAACGGTAAAAATCCGTTCGCGGAAAATAAGGCCCTGCTGTACAACAGAACTCATTGTAATAACGTCCATATTTCCGCCGCTTAATATAGAAACCACCCGTTTTCCTTTTACATCCAGATGCCGCAGTGCTGCAACTGTCAGAAGGCCGGAATTTTCTACTACCATCTTATGATTTTCTACCATATCTAAGAACGCAACAACCAGCTCGCTGTCCGATACAGTCAGAATGCCGTCCAGATTTTTCTGAATATACGGAAAAATATTTTTACCCGGCGTCTTTACCGCTGTTCCGTCTGCGATCGTGCTGACGCCGGACAGTGTTGTGACTTTGCCTGCCTCAAAAGAAGCCTTCATGCAGGCTGCGCCTTCCGGCTCTACACCGATTACTTTTATTTTCGGATTCAAAAGTTTTGCAAGGGATGATACGCCCGTTGCAAGCCCGCCTCCCCCGACTGGTACAAGAATATATTCCACCAGCGGAAGGTCTTTAAAAATTTCCATGGCAATCGTGCCCTGTCCGGTAGCCACTGCCAGATCATCAAACGGGTGCACAAATGTATAGCCGTGCTCCTTTGCCAGCATATAAGCATGCTCACATGCTTCATCATATACGTCGCCATGCAGCACCACTTCTGCCCCGTAGCTTTTTGTACGGTTTACTTTAATAAGCGGCGTAGTAGTCGGCATGACAATCACCGCCTTTACGCCAAAAGATTTGGCCGCATAGGCAACGCCCTGGGCATGGTTTCCTGCAGATGCAGTAATCAGTCCTTTTTCACGCTCTTCGTTTGAAAGCGTACTGATTTTGTAATATGCGCCGCGCAGTTTGTAAGCGCCTGTATACTGCATGTTTTCCGGTTTCAGATACACCTTGTTTCCAGTCTGGGTACTTAAATAGTCGCTGTAAATCAGCTTGGTTTCCTGAATGACTTCCTTTACTTTCTCACTTGCTTCCTCAAATTTATCTAATGTCAGCATAATGCTTTCTTTCCTTCTTTCTTTTCCGTATTGCGCCCCATGCAGTTTTTGTTTTGCGCCCTGAGTGTATCATAAAGACCCTTCAGGAGATGCGCAGCTTCGCATGCGGAACAAAAAGCTGCGCCTGCCAGAAAAGCCAGGCACGGGAGTGCATGAAGCGCAGTTTTTTCACTCTATTTCTTCTTCCTGCTTATGAAACAGTGCATTTACGAACTGCTCCGAATCAAATTTCTGCAGATCGTCAATCGATTCCCCGACACCGATATATTTCACTGGAATGCCGAGTTCTGACTGAATGGCTACTGCAATGCCTCCTTTTGCCGTACCGTCCATTTTTGTGAGTACGATACCGGTAATGTCTGAAACCTCCGAAAACTGTTTCGCCTGGTTTAATGCATTCTGTCCGGTGGTGGCATCTAAAACAACTAATGTTTCCCGGTAAGCCTGGGAATATTCGCGCTCTAAAATCCGGTCTATTTTCTTTAATTCTTCCATCAGGTTCTTTTTGTTATGCAGACGTCCGGCAGTATCACATAAAAGTACATCGGCATTTCTTGCCCTGGCAGCTGCGGCGGCATCATATACTACAGAAGCCGGGTCTGCGCCTTCCTGCCCGCCAATCATTTCCACGCCGGCACGGTCAGCCCATTCTGCGAGCTGGTCGCCTGCAGCGGCCCGGAATGTATCTGCTGCGGCTATTACGACCTTTTTGCCCTGGTCTTTTAGTTTTCCGGCCAGTTTTCCTACGGTAGTTGTCTTTCCGACGCCGTTTACCCCGATGACCAGTACGACTGAACGCTCCTGTTCAAACTGGTAAGCGGCTTCTCCTAAGGCCATCTGGTCTTTGATGCTGTTTACAAGCAGCTCTCTGCAGGCAGCCGGGTCTTTGATATGTTCTTCTTTCACACGGGCCTTTAGATTTTCAATAATCGAGGATACGGCTTTTACGCCCAGGTCACCCATGACAAGTATTTCTTCTATTTCTTCATAAAATTCGTCGTCTATTTTGGAAAATCCGCTGAACACGGCATCAATTCCCGCTGCAATGTTGTCACGTGTTTTTGTCAGCCCGTCTACCAGACGCTTAAAAAACCCTTTTTTTTCTCCCATATATTTTCCCTCCTTATACAGGTATCCGTGTCATGCACTGCGGACTGCTATTTCAGTTCGCGCTCCACAAGACTTACCGAAACAAGCGCTGACACACCTTTTTCCTGCATGGTAATTCCGTACAGCCTGTCTGCGGCTGCCATCGTTCCTCTTCTGTGGGTTATCACTATAAACTGCGTGTTCTGTGTCAGCTTATGTAAATATTTTGCAAACCGGTCCACATTGCTGTCGTCAAGCGCAGCTTCAATTTCGTCTAACAGGCAGAACGGAGACGGTTTGAGATTCTGAATGGCAAACAGCAGTGCAATTGCGGTCAGAGATTTTTCCCCGCCGGACAGCTGCATCATATTCTGCAGTTTTTTGCCTGGCGGATGCGCAATGATGCGGATGCCGCATTCCAGAATGTCCTCTTCTTCCACCAGCTCAAGCGTTCCTTTGCCGCCGCCAAACAGCTGTTTGAATGCTTTGTCAAACTCTCTTTGGATATCCGCAAATTTTTCAGCAAACTGTCTGCGCATTCCGGTATCGAGTTCGTCAATCAGCTGCAGCAGTGTCTGTTCGGCCTGCACGAGGTCGTCATGCTGCGTTTTGAGAAATCCGTACCGTTCAGATACTTCTTTGTATTCTTCAATCGCATTTACATTTACATCACCGAGTTTTCTGATCTCATCCTTAGTCTGCACAATCAGCTGCTTTGTCTTTACCGGGTCCTGAAACTGCTCGTCCCGCAGCTCCATGGCATTGTGAGGCGTCAGTTCATATTCCGTCCACATGTAATTCGTCTGGGATTCTTTTGCATCTTCTAATTTTTCTTTCTGGCTGTTTAAGCGGAAGATTTCTTTATCCAGCCTGTTTGTGTGTCCGGATAGTTCCTCCCTCTTTTGAAACGAATGTTTCTGCCTTGCAGCTGTCTCTTCTTTTAACTGCTGCCTCTGCGCAAGCGTCTGTTCCAGAAGGCTGCCTTTATTTCCGGCTTCCTCTGCTCTTTTTTTCAGTTTTTCAATTTCCTGTTCTTTGAAAACAACGTCTTCGTCTGCCTGTTTTGCGCCGCTTTCCAGCTGTAACAGCTCTTCATCCAGCTTTGCCAGCTCTGCGTCTATACGTTTCAGGTTTTCCTGAATAAAGCCTGTCTGCTGGGTAAAGTTTGCCTCTTCCAGCTGAATCTGGGACAGTGTCTGTGCAGCCTGCTGTTCTTCCTGTGTCAGCTGTTCCAAAGACTCCTGAGCATCAGCTGCAGCTTTCTGAATAGCTGCCTCTTTTTGTGCAAGTGCTTCCAGTTTCTGCTCCGCCTGGTTTTTATCTTCACTGGCTTTTGCCTTCTGCTGATTGAGTTCTGCTGTTTCTGCCGCTAAAGCTGCAGCTGCTTTTTCGCCTTCATATTTCTGTTCCAGAACACGGTCTAAATTCATTTTTGCCGCATTCTGCTCCAGATATGCTTCCTGGATTTTTGTTTTATAACTTTCTTCTTCTTTGCGTAAAAGCTCCTGGTCAGCCTGAATTGTCTGTATCTGATGCTGCAGGCTTTCCCGCCTGCCGGTCAGGTCCTCAAGCTGCGATTTTAACTCGTCAATTTCCCTTTTGCGTCCGAGCAGATTGCTGCTGTTGCGGAAGGCACCGCCGGAAATAGACCCTCCAGGACTTAAATGTTCCCCTTCCAGCGTTACAATATGCAGCGAATAGTTAAATTCTCTTGCAAGCGCCACTGCATGGTCAATATGATCCGCTACAATAACACGGCCCAGCAAATATGCCATAATGCCTTCATACGCCGGATCTGTCTTTACAAGCGTATTAGCCATGCCGATGACACCCTCATAAGAAAGCGCCCGTTCATTGCGGTTCATGCTCCTTTGGCGGACACTCGTTAAAGGCAGAAAGGTCGCACGGCCGTATTTATTTTCTTTTAAATACTGCACCATCCGTTTGGCTGTTTCCTCATCTTCTGTTACAATATTCTGAATACTTCCGCCCAGAGCTGTTTCAATGGCTGTTTCGTATTTTTTATCTGTCTTTATTAAATCTGCCACAACTCCGTGAATACCCGGCTCCTTCTGCCTGCATTCCATAATGCGGCGGATGCTGTTTCCATAACCGTCATAACGTTCTGCAATATTTCGCAATGTCTCCAGTCTGGACTGCACTTTATGAAAACCAGTCATCGTCAGTTCCAGTTCCTTTAGCGCTGCTTCTTTTTTCTGGTGCTGCGTGTGCCGCAGACGGATGCTGTCCTGTTCCCGTTCTTTTAGCTGTGCCGCCTGTGTCTCCAGATCTTTAAGATTTCGTCTGTATTTTTCGATAACTGCTTCTAAATCTGCTTCTTCGCTCTTTCTGCGCAGTTTCCGCTGGTTTAATTTTGCGGTACGGATATTAATCTGCTCTAATACCATATCATACCGCTGCAGTTCCCCCTTTACGGATCCTTTCTGGTTTAACAGGTCGATGATTTCATTTTTCCCCTGATCGATGATTCCATTACAGGATGCAATACGGCTTTTTATTTTTTCAAACTGCTCTTTCGCCGCAGACTGCCTGTCTGCAATCTCACTGCTTTGTGATTTCAGCCCGTTTTTTTGTTCTTCATATTCCTTCCTGCTGTCTGACCGTTCTTTTTTATCTTTTTCAATGGCTTCTTTGCGGTTTAAATAATGTTCCTGTGACATGCGGGCTGTATGAATCTGTTCAATGAAGACGTTGACCTCGCCTTCCAGCCTGCCTTTTTCAAGGGCACAGTCACGAATGTCGTCCCGAAGTCCAGTGATTTCCGCTTCCAACTGATCTAAACGCCCGGCAAGCCTTTCGTATTCTGCCCCTGCCTGATCAGACTCTGCCCGGGCTTCTTTTAACTGCCTGTCTGCAATCTGGTATTTTTCCTGAATTTCTGCAAGCTGCTTATCATTGCGCTGCATGTCTGCCAGAAACAGGTTTACTTCAAATATTTTCAGCTCATCTTTTTTGCGGATATAGATTTTTGCCTTTTGTGCCTGACGCTCTAACGGAACGACCCGGTGCTCGAGTTCTGATAAAATATCATGAATACGCACCATATTTTCCCGCTCATGCTCCAGTTTTTTCTGGGCTGTGGCTTTGCGCCTTTTAAATTTCACAATGCCTGCTGCTTCGTCAAACAGTTCCCTTCGTTCTTCCGGCTTGCCGCTTAGAATACGTTCAATCTGGCCCTGTCCGATAATAGAATAGCCTTCCTTGCCGATACCGGTATCATAAAAAAGCTCCGCCACATCTTTCAGGCGGCACACACTGCCGTTTAAAAGATATTCGCTTTCTCCCGAACGGTATACACGTCTTGCAACCGTTACTTCCTCATATTCTACCGGAAGCATATGGTCTGTATTATCCAGTGTAATCGCTACAAACGCATAACTGACCGGCCTGCGGTTCTGTGTGCCTGCAAAAATAACGTCCTGCATGCTGGCCCCGCGCAGCTGCTTTGCGCTCTGTTCTCCGAGCACCCACCTGACTGCATCGGCCACGTTGCTCTTTCCGCTGCCGTTGGGCCCTACAATTCCTGTAATTCCATTGTGAAAATCAAACACAATTTTATTTGCGAAGGACTTAAAACCATGCACTTCGATACTTTTTAAATACATTATTTCCTCCGCGTGCTACTCTTTCAGCTGTACCAGGGCATGATATGCTGCTTCCTGTTCGGCTGCCTTTTTTGTATGGCCCTCTCCCCTGCTCACGATGTTTCCGCCAATGCTGAGCTCTACCGTGAACAGTTTGTCATGGTCCGGTCCGCTTTCCCCGATGAGTTTGTATTCCATGGCTCCTAAATTCTGCCCCTGGACTGTTTCCTGCAGGATAGTCTTGCTATCATAAAAGAGCTGCTTATGCGCAATATCCGTCAGTATGAATTTCAAAATAAACTCTTTCGCACTAGCAAAACCACCATCCAGGTATACTGCTCCGATTACTGCCTCTAAAGTGTCCGATAAAATTGAATTGCGCTGCCTGCCGCCCGTGCGTTCTTCCCCTCTGCCAAGCAGGATGTAATCGCCCAGATGCATGTCCTTTGTACAGTATGCAAGCGTCGGCTCACAGACCAGGCTGGCACGCATTTTGGTCAGTTCTCCTTCTGGAAGATCCGGAAAGAGATGATACAGGTATTCGCTTGATACGATTTCAAGCACTGCATCGCCTAAAAACTCCAGCCTTTCATTGTCGGAATGTTTTTTCATCCGTTTTTCATTTGCATAGGAGCTGTGGGTCAGTGCCTGCACTAAAAGCCCGTCCTGCTTAAACTGATATCCTATGACCTCTTGAAATTCCAGCTGTTTTCTCATATTTCCTCGCTTTCTAAAACTGCAAGGGTGTTTTAAAACAACAGCCATCGTCTCAAAACACCCTTAAAGGTTAGTTCAATGCATTTTTAATCTGTTCTACAGCATCGCCTACAGTTGCAATCTTTTCTGCTTCTTCATTGGCGATTTCGATATCAAATTCTTCTTCAATGCCCATAATAATCTGGAAAATATCCAGAGAATCGGCACCAAGGTCGTCAACAAAAGTTGTATCCATTGTGATTTCTTCTTCATCGACATTTAATACTTCTGCGACGATTTTTTTGATTTTTTCGAATTCCATGATGACTCTTTCCTCCTTTACCACTATGCTCTATATGGACTTCCCTGATTCAGGCGGCAGCTCTTTGGCAAACTGCCCGCTGATTTTTTCATTGATCTTCTGTCTTGAAAAATTCACACACTGAATCACAGAATGTTTTACCTCGGGCGCTTTCGCACTCCCATGGGTTTTGACCACCAGCCCCTTTAACCCAAGCATTGGCGCTCCGCCATACTTAGACGCATCGAAGTCCTTCAGTGTCGCCTTTAAGGCAGGCTTAATAAGCGCTGCGCCAATCTTTGTCCGCAGAGATGTCATCAGTGACTTTTTCACTTCTCTAAGAAGCATGGAGCTGGTACCTTCAAAAAGTTTTAAGATGACATTTCCGACAAACGCTTCACATACAATGACATCTGCCGCTCCGTATGGTATGTCCCGTGCCTCAATGCTGCCTGTAAAATGAATATCCCTGCATTCCTTTAAAAGCGGCATCGTTTCTTTTACCAGGGCATTTCCTTTTTCTTCTTCTGCCCCGATATTTACAATTGCTACCCGCGGATTTTTCACTCCCATAACATGCTGCATATAAATAGATCCCATTTTTGCAAACTGTACCAGGTGAGAAGCCCTTGCGTCCACATTAGCCCCGCAGTCAATTAACAGGGATACGCCTTTTGCTGTCGGAATCAGAGGCGCTAACGGCGGGCGTTCCACGCCTTTTAGTCTTCCTACAATCAGCTGCCCTCCTGCCAGTACGGCTCCGGTGCTGCCTGCAGAAACAAAAGCATCTGCTTCCCCATGCTTTAACATCGTAAGGCCGGTTACAATCGAAGAATTTTTCTTTTTGCGGATGGCTGCTACCGGCGGCTCTGCCATTTCGATGACCTCTTCGGCAAATACACACCTGACACGGTTTTTATCATAAGGATACTTTTGCAGCTCCGCTTCTAACGGTTTCTGCTGTCCGGTAAAAATCAGTGTCAGATTATTCTGCTCGTCTAAGGCCTGCAAAGCCCCTTTTACAATTTCTCCTGGTGCGTTGTCTCCGCCCATTGCATCGACGACTACCCTTACATTTGTACTCATGTGGACCTCCTGTCTGATTGCTTGATTGAGATTTTTCCGCCGCCATGCATGGGACTGCCATACACTGGTAACAAATCATTTACAATATACTATATGTGATTCTATAAATCAATATAAATTTTTATTATGAAGAGATTCTGCTGCCAGGAAAGGCATCCGTTCAGGCAGGTCTGCGCTTTTGCCGCACTGACGGTTCCCTGCCAGCAAAGCAAAGCTGCGTTTTTACTGCACTGACAGGTTCCCGGACAGCAAAAAAAGACTCTGCGCTGAACGCAAAGCCTTTCCGATGTTCATAATTGTTTAGAATCATGAAAAATAAGCACCTGATTAATCCATTGCAATGACTTCTTTCTTATTATATGTCCCGCAATTTCTGCACACACGGTGCGGTACCATAAGCTCCCCGCATTTACTGCATTTTACTAATGTAGGAGCCGTCATTTTCCAGTTTGCTCTTCTTTTATCTCTTCTGCTTTTAGAAGATTTATTCTTTGGACAAATTGACATCTGTTTACACCTCCTTAAATTTATTAAATACATCTTGAAATGCCGCCATCCGCGGATCTGGCGCTGTCTGGTCACAATTGCAGGATGATTCGTTCAGATTTGTACCGCATACTGTACAAATCCCCTTGCAGCTGTCTTTACAGAGCACCTTCGCTGGCCATGCAAACAGGATTTCTCCATATACAAGCCGTTCTGCGTCAAGCTGACAGCCATTCATATATTCCAGCTGTTCCAAATTGTCGTCATTCTCTTCAGATACAGACGACTGCTCTTCTTCTGTAGATATTCCTGACGGAAGATCTATCGAAAGTTTCTTGTCAATGACCAGATGCAGTTTTACCGGAACTTCCGTCAGACAACGGTCACATGGAATGGATATGGTTACATCCAACTCACCCTGGATAAGCAGATGCCTGTTCTCCACGTTCGTAAGATGCAGACTGAATGGTTCTTTTTTTATAATAGGAAATACACCCAGTTTCGATTTTACCGCTTCCATATCAAGATACACTTCTAATTCGCCATCTGCATTCCAATTGGAAAAGAATGTAGAAAGATCTACTACCATAGCATACTCCTATCTGTATGCGGCTATGCCGGAGTGAACTGGCATAATCTTCAAACATACACTAAAAAAGTATAACGAAGTGTGTTTTATTTGTCAATACAAAAACAAAATAATTTTGCTGCCATGATGCCTGTTTCGACTCGGACGCCGGGCGGAGAAACTTTTTCCTTTTTCTGTTCCGCCTTCGAACAGTAAG
>CAJTVR010000064.1:0-13492 GCA_910580075.1 uncultured Eubacterium sp.
CTTTTTCCTTTTTCTGTGACTCCGGAGAACTGTTAGAAATTCTTAATTTTCTGCTCCATATCCAGGATTTGGGGCTCACTGCCTTCCGTTATGCAAAACCCTGAAGCCCCAAAAGGTGTCTGCCCGTGCCACAGCATAAAGCATACCGTAACGCCAGGGCATCAGGCACCGGTCCGTCCGCTGCCACAGCCCCCAGGCAGAAAATTTAGAATTTCTTACAGTTCGAAGGCGGAACAGAAAAAGGAAAAAGTTTCTCCGCCCGGCGTCCGGGTAACCTATAAAATCCATAAAATTCAATAACCTATGGCTGATTTACAATCCCCGTAAACAAAGGCAGCCCATCCGTCCCGGTTACCGCAAATATAAACGGGCGGTTTAAAACAAAATCAATCTCATCTTCCGGTACCAGCGCCGCTGTGGCCTCAATGCCTATGACAGTATAAGCTGCCGCTGTAATGCCTTCTTCATCTACAGCTGCCCGCGCTGCATGATCTGCTTTTGATACATAAAGAGCTCTGTCATCCTCTGTCATTGGCGAAAAGTCAGATGTTTCCGGCTGAAACACATCTGTAACACCCAGTTCTTCCAGCCCTTCTTTTAATCCAAACCGGGAAGTCACGTCAAACTTCGGCACAGCCAGATTGATAACTGCATCTTTCTGGTTTTTCCAGCTGTTTTTATCTGTTTTAACCAAAAACTCCATAGCTTCGCTGTCTTTTAAAAGCTCATCTGCCGTCACTTTCTCATCCGGAAGCAGAAACCATACGCTGCCAGATCCCTCCAGTTTCTGGGATACAGCCGAAAATTTCTCTCCCCAGTAATAGCCGTCATGTGTCTGGTCTTTTTTCATAAAGTCACAGGTTATGTCACCGGATTTTGCGTGAAACAGATCCTGCTTCGTATTTTCTTTCAAAAACTCATGATGCCATCTGGCCCTGAAATAAACGGCTGAGGCCAGCGCCATGACTGTCTGCGGATTCAGCTTTTCTGTAGATACCTGCTCTTTTAACAGGCCGCCGGTCTGCTCGTTCAGCCATTCCTGCAGCGCCTGATTGAACTGGTCAGATCCCATTTCGCCCTGAAAAGACGACGCATAATAATGCTCAGCCAGTGACTGCAGGGCAGATTTGTTAAATCTTACATTTTCGTTCATCCATATAGAATTTGCCAGAACACTCGTTACGACTGTGTCGCTGCGGTAATTCGCATTCCATAAATCTGCCGCCTGCTGACGCAGAGATTTCATATCACTGCTGCCTAAAAGATCTAAAATCTGCTGTCTGCTGCTCCCGTCTGTCAGTTCTGCAAGCATGCCCAATGCCATATAAACATTTACCGGAGAATAAACCCTGTTTTCTTCTGCTGCTCCTGACAAAAACTGCGGGATGCTTTTTGTCATAAATCCATCCAGACCGTCTGCATAACCTGTGATTTTAAGCCGCCCGCTGACGTCTTCGTACCATGCATCATATGCCTTAGAATATCCCTGGCTGTCAAAGGTGCCGTCTGCTTTTGTATAGTCCTGCTCATCCGGATATGGAGATGTTTTTGGATACACTGCCTTTACAACAGCATTTTCATTGTCTGTATCTTTATCCTTATTTGTGTCTTTATTATAATCCTGCTCCATGCCATAAACCTTATAAATGCTATTCAGCGGATTATTTTTTATAATCTTATAGCATTTCTTTCCTGTGCGCAGTTCATTACCTTCTAAAAAGAACGTTTTTTTCGTCCCGTCCTTTTTATAAATCACTAATGTATCAAATCCTGTTTTCATTTCTTCTGCCGGATTTTTCTGCTCTTTAAGCTCCATCCCGGCTAACAGGCGGTATACTTTTTTCACCGTTTTACTGTCATCTGCCGTCTGGACTTTATCTGAACCAAATCCGATTTTTTTCGTATTCTGGTACAGCTTTTTGGTAAATACACGGTTACGGTATTCGTCTGCCTGCTCTTTTGCATGTGCCGGAATGCCTGGAACAGCCGACTGTATCATCAGAATTACAATTGCAGCAATTAGCAGAACGCCAAGTACCGCTTTTTTAAATGTCTGTTTCTGCTTCATAAAATCTCTCCTTTCATGCATGGCCTGCAGCTTCCTGTCTGGCAGCTCCTGCTTTTTTACCTTTGCATGCACCAGTCTGTGCCTTACAGCTTCCCGTCTGTCTTCTGTTTATCAGCTGTTATGGTGCACTATTTTCTGGTATGCGATTCTGGGACTGCCGTCTGCTGCATAAATACGCCCGCACTTTTGATATCCATGCGTTTCCAAAAGATGCTGCATAATCAGATTGCATGCATGCGTATCTGCCCGGATGTTTCCGATTCTGGACTCACAAAACTGTTCGCAGAGACGGAACAGCCCTTTTCTTGTTCCATTTCCCGCCATGCGGTGTATCGTGCCGTAGGCATCCTGATTGAGCCACTCTCCCTGCTCAATCCGCTGGTAAGTCGCATCTTCGCCGATGATAAATGCAAATACGCCTGCGATCTCCCCGCCGTCTGTAATGACATAGCTGTTTCCATCTGCAATGTCACCTGCAATTGTTTCCCGCGGCGGATAGTTCTGTTTCCACTGGTCTGGGTTCCCCGATAAACGCATCTGATTTCTGGCATATTCATAAATACGCAGAATGCTCTGTAAATCTGCAGGAACCGCTTTTCTGATTATCATTTCCTGACTCATTTTAATTTCTCTTACATTGATTTCTATTATTGCAGCTTCTTATCACTGCTTTTTCATTTCTGTTTTCTCTTCTGCTGCTTCTTATCGCTGCTTTTTTCTTGTCATTTCTGCTTTCTTAATCAAACACTGCTTTTTCATAGATGTATCATCCGCTGTTTAAAAATCCCGCCAGATTCTTACATCCGTTTGTCCGGCACATGATACATCTGCTGAAATTCCTGTCTGATATTTTCAAGCCGCGCCTGGTCTTCGATACGCTGTTTTCTCGCCTGGTCCTGAATCTGTCTTGTTTCTTCAATACCGGATACAATCGTCTTCCATGTTGTTTCCAGCGTTTCGATTTTTATGGAACTGCCGGAAGCTAACTGCGCTGTATACTTGGACTGCTCTACTGTATTGCGGGCATTTTTAATCAGCATTTCATTTGTCTTTTTATCCAGGGCTGACATCGCATCTGCCTGTACGCGCTGCCGTTTTAACATAATTGCCTGAGCAAGCGCCTGTTTAAATACCGGCAGTGTAATAATAAATGCAGAATTGATTTTCCGGACGAGATTCATATTGCTAAATTCCATTGTTTTAATCATTGGAATCGACTGCATGGCAACACTTTCAGCGGTACGAAGGTCCTGGGTTCTCTGCTCTAACATCATAAGTGCCTGGTTTAGCGTAGTCAGCTCAAACTGAATGGATGTATCGCCTGTAGATGCCAGATCTGCTTCTCTTTGTGCAATATACTGCTGAAGCTCTCTGCAGCCCTGCTCCCCGGCCAGAATATATCTTACCAGTTCATGATAATAATTGACGTTTGCTTCAAACATCTGATTTAAGTTCCGGTTTGCTTCTTTGATTTCAGATTCGTACTGCTTCAGCTGTACATAGATTTTGTCGACTTCATCCCCCATGGTATGGTATTTATCCAGAATCTTATCCAGCTGTTTTCTCATGTTTCCAAACAGTTTTGCAAAACGTCCCGGATTTTCCTGGATTTCATCAATATCAAATTTATCCATAATTTTTGCCAGTGTATTCAGCATCTGGCTGGAATTATCAATCTGGGACATATTCATACTGTTTAACACTACGTCTGACGCCTTGGATATTTCTTCTGCGGCCTGTGCCCCAAAGGAAACTATTGTTTCCAGGTTGTCAATTTCGATTGTGCTTGTGAGCGCATCTACTTCGGGTGAATTGACTAATACTTCATTCATATGCGCACGGTCTGCTGTGATGTCATACTGCTGAACCGCTTCTATTGCATTTACTTCTGCATTTACCTGTGCATTCCCATATCCTGCTGCCTGTACTGCAGGCGCTGTTTTACTAAAATCCAGTCCCATATTTTATTTTCCTCTCTTAAATAATCTGTCCCGCCACTTAATCAGTGTCCTTCCAGGAACGCCTGCCAGATCCGGCACCTTCAGGTCATACATATATTCCCCCGCCTGATGCTCCTCTGCCATCTTTCCATTAAAATGTTTTTCGATGTTCTGATAACCTGTCGGCACAAAAAACAGTACGTCAAATCCTATCCGGTTTAAAAATGCCGTCAGAATAGTATCTTCTAACGATATTATTTCTTCCGTGGTATTAATATAAATTAATTTTGGATTTTTTTTCGTAAAATCAAATTTCTGAATCAGCCTCACAATTTCTTTTGGCAGATTTAAAACCGTTGCAATGACTGTGTACTCAGTTCCGTTTACAAACGTACCCCTGATTGTTTTCTGTTCAATCAATAGCTGGAGTTTATCCAGTATATAATCCTGTATTTCTTCTCTTAAAAAAGCATACTGATAGTCTGAAGATGCCTTGATTTTGTCTCTTCTAAGCCGTCCGTTTTTGTAAAATTCCGCCGCATGTGCTCTGATTGGATTTGGCGCTCCGTGCTCTAAATAGGGTGCCTTTTTAATAACAAATGTATCTTCCGTAACCAGCTCGCGGATACCTCTCCAGTACTGCTGCAGGTCTCCGTCTTTTACACCGGATATTTTTGCAAAAATAACCGGGATATGGGCTTCGTTTTCCACTGTACTGAAATTCGGCCTGTATTTTACCTCTTCCTGCCAGAGTATCCTGATTTCTTCATACATCGTCTTCAGCGTAACTGTATGCGCTTTTTCAAACTGCCTTTCACGGTATATGCCAGAGTCCTGATACATCAGCGTATCCAGTTCCCGCTCCGCCTGATAGGCTGCAGTAGCAAGGCGCACATTTGTATTTTCCTCTGGAAACTGGCGGATATCTAACGATTCCGTATAATTTATTTCATATAGCAGGCGGTCAGACAGGCAGCATTTCTTTTTCAGATCCGGGCACAGAATCAGAACATCCGCCGGAAGCCTTGCTAAAAATTTTAAAAACAGCGCTTCGTTTGCATCCCTGCACCCGCCCATATAAATAAAACAGCCTGCATTCTGCTCTTTCCAGTCCGCAAACAGCCTTCCCTGGTATCTTTTAAGCCAGCATATTAAATAAACGGCCTGGCTGGTCAGTCTGTTCAGGTTTGTCTCGGCGGATGCTTCCATCCGGATCACATCTACAAAGGCTTTTTTCATAATGCGCTGCAGCTGCATATCTGCCGTATAGTTTAAATTCGACGATAAATCCTGTATCAGCTGCTCTGTCTTTGTATAATGGCTTCTATGAACCGATGCGATTTCTTCCATAGAAGGGCGTTCAATACCCTCATTGACAATCACTGTCTTTCGCCCGCTGTTTTTCAATTCCAGATGAAACTGGTACAGGTCTGAGGCATACAGTACCTTATCCCAGACCCCATGAATCCTGCAAAAACAGTTATAATAAAAACGCGGATCAGCTCCTCTTTGCAAAGCGCTTTTCCTGATATCCGAAAACACACTGGCCTGCAGGCTGTCTGCTGCGGCTCCCCTGGCACTTTCGCCTGCAGCTGCTGTAAGCCATGCATTCGTACAGTTTGTACGGCTGGGTCCGGATCCGTACAGCCTTTCTAAGTCTGCCTCATTTTTGATCTCTTCCCGTATTTTTTTCAGGCTGAAATCCTGAGGAAACGCCTTCATGCCAGGCAGTTTCAGCTCAAATGAAAGTTTGGAAGCCGCATCGGATTTTAAATAATTTGCATCTCCGTTATACTGCAGCAGCAGGACATCACATCCTGCATTAGATAAAATCGACAGCAGCATCAGTTCATAATAACTGATGTCGCCTTCATATAAAATTTTCGGAATCTGATTTTCCCCAAGCCGGTTTACGATACGTTCAAATTTATAATACAGCCAGCACATACATTTAATATATGCATTTTTCAGCATATATTCTGTCTTTCCCGCTTTCTGCAGTAAAAATAACGCATCGTAGAGAGACAGCGCCACATGTTCCCGCTGGTGGTCATTCATCCGGGGCAGCCATTTTTTCAGGCTTGCAGTCAGAAAACCCGTATCCATCTCAAAATACATGCCCATGACTTCATGATAATATGCCAGATTTTTTTCATCCGGATTCTGCAGCCTTCCTTCTATAATAACACCGTTTTTTCTCGCCTCCTCAAAATAAGCGCGGATAAAACGGGCGGCGTCATCAGAATAACCGTTCATTCTGTAAAAATATACACCCGGATTTTCCCGTTCGTTTAATGGTCTGAAATAGTCGTCTAAGTTTTGAATTTCTAAATGTCTAAACACAAGTCCCACCTTCATTGAATGATAAAAATCCCTGCATAAACAGACGGATATTTTCATATCCGACAGCCAGGTTAATATTCTGCCCACGGTCAAACCCCGCCGTACTGATACCGATCACTTCCCCATACATATTTAAAAGCGCACCCCCGGAGCTGCCGTTTGAAATCGGTGCCGTAAACTGTATCATATCTACGCCGTCAATTTTTCGAAAACCGGATATTATGCCGTTCGATACGGAATTAAACAGGCCTAAGGGACTGCCAATCGCTGCTACACACTGGCCGCGGACCAGCTGTCTGTTTCCATTATAAATCAAAAGCGGATTCAGCTGCCTGTCAATACGCAAAAGAGCCAGATCCAGCACCGGATTGTATTTAATCAGCTCATCGGTGCGGTATGCTGTACTGTCATTTTCTATGCGCACAGAATAAGAATATCCGCCCCGGGCGACATGATCATTCGTAAGTATGTAACCGGCACTTGCAGCCATAATACCGGACCCCGTGGAAATAACTTCTCCTTCCTTGTCATGGACTGCGATCATTACCACGGATGAAGAAAGTGCTGCAAGCTCTTCAAACGTCTTTTCCCGGCGCTCGTTAAAGTGATCTGCTGCCTGTACAGGACTCTGCTGTGCCGGCTGCTGCCTGTGGCGGGTGCGCTGAGGGATTTTTACAATAATCTTATCCTGGTTTTTCTCTGGTATATCCTGTGTCCTTTTAGCAATATCTGCATTTAACATCCTTACACTTGCTGCAGAAATGCTGTTTCGGTCCATTTTGTTAAATACAGGAATCTCTTCCTGGCTGAATTCTGCAGCCCGTACCGCCTTCGACAGTTTCTGATAATCTGCTCCCTCAATGTCCTGTCTGCTTTGAAGCAGCAAAACATCGCATCCTGTCAGCGCCAGAAAATAATAAAACAGATATTCCTGATCCTTCGTCACATTTTCAGCTGCGATTTTCACACAGCCGTCCCCCTCCTGCTGCCGCATGTCCTCAAACACAAAATCAAACCAGTACAGCATTTTTACGGCAAAATTCTTTTTCATCGAATCTGTAACTGCTTTCTTTGTGCTGCAGTATAAAGTCAGGATTTTGCAAAAGGCCTCCTCCGGCTTCATCGGCACAGACTGGCCGGCCGGCTTTAGATTCCTGTTGTACATGCAGCCCGTTTTTGTTTTAAAACCAGCATACCCGGATGCAGCAAACCGGTCATAACAGCCGCTGTAATAACTGGTATCCTCTGCGGACAGCAGTCTGGGCAGTCCGCGCAGCCTGTTATAAAACAATGTTCCATGCCCCGTCTCTGCCGTCAGCCGGGCATCCATTTCACAGACTGCACTGCATAAATCACTGTTCCATCCAAGTATCCGCACAAAATGAACCTTTCCAGGGTTCTTTTTTAAACCGCTTCCATAATCAGAAAAATGCTGCCGTAACTCTTCATTGATCCTAAACTGCCTGTATCCTTCAACCTGCTCCATTCGATATCACCTGCCTGTCTGTTTACCGGAGTTTAAAGCCTAAACTTCCGGCAGTCTGGAAACCTGGTCAGCGAAATACAATTTTATTTTACCACATACTGCTATTTTTATCTACCATTTCATACTAATATATGATATATTGGATTTCAGCTCTTAACAGTCCAGATACTCCCTGAGCTGTTACTTCAGTTTGCATGCCGGCGGCTAAACTCACCCGTTCTGCCGGTTCGCGAAAACGGGATGCCCCGGCATTCCAGGATATAAAAACAAGAAAAGGAATACATTTTATGAAAAATTTATCTCTGTACTACAGCGTCGGCCCTTTATTATACTGCCCCGCCAGCCGCGAAACAATTGCGCAGTCCATCATCAGCCAGAGTTTTGGCAGCTGTTTTTCCCTGTCTCTGTGTCTGGAAGATACGATTAACGACAGCTGTGTAGAATCCGCTGAACATACCCTTGCTGAATCTTTAGGCCGGATTTACCGTGCCAGATCACAGCAAACGTTTTATCTGCCCAAAATTTTTATCCGGGTACGGCATCCTGAACAGATTCTGCGTCTGATGCATCTTTTACAGGACAGCATTGATCTGTTAAGCGGATTTATCATCCCCAAATTTTCCCTGGAAAATGCGGATGCATACATACAGGCTGTGATTCTGGCAAATGAGCAGAGCAAAAAGACACTGTACTGCATGCCGATTTATGAAAGCGCCAGCATCATAGACCTTCGAAGCCGTTATGATATCCTTTATGCATTAAAGGAAAAGCTGGCACAGATAGAGCCTCTGGTACTTAATATCCGTGTAGGCGGGAACGATTTGTGTCATTTATTTTCGTTCCGCCGGCATGCAGATGAATCCATTCATAAAATCCGCCCGGTTGCTGATATTTTCTCAGATATTATTACGGTCTATGGCATGGATTATGTTATATCCGGCCCTGTATTTGAGTATTACAGCGGAAGCAAATGGGAAAACGGGCTGAAAAACGAACTCCGTGACGACATGCTGTGCGGATTTACCGGCAAAACCGTCATCCATCCAAATCAGATTGCAATTGTAAGCAAAGCATACCAGGCAGCGGAGCAGGACTACGAAGATGCCTTAAGCATCCTGAACTGGGATAAACAGCAGACATCTTATGTGTCTGCAAATCCGGCCAGGGAACGCATGAATGAACTGAAAACACATACAAACTGGGCCAGAAAGGTTATTTTTATGGCGGAAGCATTCGGTGTCAGCAGGCAGACATAAAAATTGTGAAACTGTCATAACCGCACTTTTTCCTGCATACATTAAAGCAAAGAACATGACGCAAAGGTAAGTTTATGTGCAGTATCGCAGGCTTTTATCATCCTTCTGTCCGTTTTCATGCAAAACCGGCAGAATTTGAACATATCTTACAAAAGATG
This sequence comes from uncultured Eubacterium sp., assembly GCA_910580075.1. GTDB lineage: Bacteria > Bacillota > Clostridia > Lachnospirales > Lachnospiraceae > Eubacterium_J. The sequence goes on from CAJTVR010000064.1 coordinate 9,252, forward strand.
TGCCAGGTTCAGACACACCGCGGCCCGGACGACTCAGGTATTTATCTTTCCGCACAATGCGGACTGTCCCATACCAGGCTTTCCATTATAGACCTGAAAAACGGACACCAGCCTATGACGCGGGCCAGAAACGGCTGTCTGTACCATATCGTATACAATGGTGAAATTTATAATACGAAAATGCTGCGCCAGCAGCTGTCTGCACGCGGCGTGATACCGGAAACATCCTCCGATACAGAAATCATCCTCCTGTCCTATCTGGCTTTCGGCCCTGAATTCGTTCAGAAATTAGACGGCATTTTTGCATTTGCTATTTATGACGAACGCCACAAAACCTTAAACCTGTACCGTGACAGCTTCGGTGTCAAGCCGCTGTTTTATACCGTCTTAGACGGCACACTTGTTTTTTCCTCTGAAATCAAAGGTCTGCTCTGCTTTCCCGGCATAAAAGCAGAGCTTGATATAAACGGGCTGAACGAACTGTTCGGTATAGGTCCTGCAAGAATTCCCGGAAGCGGTGTTTTAAAAAATATCCACGAACTGAAACCGGGCACTTCCATGACCTTAAGTCCGGCGGGATTTAAAACCCATACATATTTCAGGCTGGCCAGCCGCCCGCATGAAGATTCCTACGAAGAGACTATTGAAAAAACCCGTTTTCTTGTCACAGATGCCATCAAACGGCAGATGATTTCTGATGTTCCCATCTGCACGTTTCTCTCCGGAGGCATAGATTCCAGCCTTGTTTCTGCTGTCTGTGCCAGAGAACTGGCCCTGAAGGGTGAAAAACTTACAACTTATTCTTTTGATTTTACCGGAAACGACAAGTATTTTCAGGCAAACAGCTTCCAGCCTTCCATGGACCGGCCGTATGTGGATAAAATGGTTTCGTTTCTGCATTCTGACCACCGCTATCTGGAATGCGGAAGCCAGATACAGGCTGACAAACTTTACGAATCCGTAGATGCCCACGACCTTCCCTGCATGGCGGACATTGATTCATCCCTGCTTTATTTCTGCGGCGAAGTCTCAAAAAACCACAAAGTCGTACTGACCGGAGAATGTGCAGACGAAGTATTCGGGGGATATCCATGGTTTCATAAAGAATCCTTTTTATCCTGCAATACATTCCCATGGACGCCTGACCTGTCTGCGCGCAGACAGCTTTTAAACCAGGACCTGTTAAAACGCATGGATATGGACGCCTATGTCAGAAACGCTTATGAAACCGCTATCCGAGAAATCCAGATCCTCCCGGATGAAAACGAGACCGAGGCAGACAGACGGCGCATCAGCTATCTGAATATCCGTTTTTTCATGCAGACCCTCCTAAACCGCATGGACCGCACCAGCATGCATTCCGGTCTGGAAGCCCGTGTTCCATTTGCAGACCGCTCGCTTGTTACATATGTATTTAATGTTCCGTGGGAAATGAAAGCAAAAGACGGCATTGTAAAAAATGTACTCCGCCAGGCAGCACGCACCCTTCTCCCGGATGAAATCTTATTCCGGAAGAAGAGTCCGTATCCAAAAACTTACAATCCGCACTACGAGCAGCTGCTCTGCGGTCGGCTCAGAGATGTCCTTTCACAGCCTGACTGTCCGCTGCTGCCACTGATTGACAAAAAAGCTGTCGCACAGTTTTTAGACCGTCCGAAAGACTATGGCGCACCATGGTACGGACAGCTGATGGCAGGCCCTCAGATGACTGCTTACCTGCTGCAGACGGAATATTTTTTGAGAAAATACAATGTGGAATTGATTCTTTAAGTATGTGTTAACCGAACGCCGGGAAGAGACACTTTTTCCTTTTTCTGTTCCACCTGCAAACAGTAAGAAATTCTAAATTTTCTGCTTCGAGGCTGTGGCAGCGGACGGACCGGTGCCTGATGCCCTGACGTTCCTGGCATGCTTTATGCAGTGGCACTGGCAGGCATCTTTTGGGGCTTCAGCGTTTTGTGCAGCGAAAGGCAGAGTGCCCCAAATCCTGGATATGAGGCAGAAAATTAAGAATTTCTAACTGTTCTCCGGAGTCACAGAAAAAGGAAAAAGTGTCTCTTCCCGGCGTACGGATAGTATATACTCCGATTTTTCAAGCAAGCTCTAGTAATACGGCAGCAGAATACACAGTTCCAGCTGCATGCTGCCAGCCGGGCCGCGATACAAATCTGCTGCCGCATTCATCTGATTTTCAGCTTCTGCTCCATAAAATATTCCCTGATGCCAAAGCTGTATGGCACTGTCTTGTGGAAACGGTTACTGTGCGCCCATAATAACTGGCTGGATCTGCCTGCCCTGCAGAGCTTCTTTTAGCGTATCACTAATGAGTTCCGTATGCGCAATCATAGAATTCTTTTTCCTGCTATAGTTATCCTGTCCAAACGGAACAAAATAGATGTGTTTCATATTCATAAGCATTCCGATATTTTTAAAATTCATGCCAAGTGCATCGTTGGTGGAGATTGATATAATAAGCGGTTTCTCGTTGCGAAGGTGTGCTTTTGCCGCCATAAGCACCGGAGTATCTGTAATTCCGGCACACAGCTTTGCTAATGTGTTTCCCGTACAGGGTGCTATAATAAGCGCATCCAGATATCCGTCCGGGCCAATCGGCTCTGCATCCTGAATCGTATAAATTCCTTTTTCACCGGTAATTTCTTCCATATCCCTGCGGAATTCTTCTGCTGAGCCGAACCTCGTATCCATATTCTGCACATGGAAGGAATAAATCGGAATTACCCGCATATCCTGCTCTGCCAGCCGCTTTGTTACTTCCCTGATTTTTGCAAATGTACAAAAAGAGCCGGTCACCGCCAGCCCGACCGTCAGTTTCTGCTCCCGGGTCATTAGACAACACCTCTTTCAGATAAATTTAAATAAGATTCAATAATATGAAACAGCAGTTCAGCTGCCGATTTCGGAGCGTACTTTGCCGGAAGCCCGCTGCAGAGTTTTGCATTCAGTCCGTTTTGCGCACAAAATGCATAATCTAACCCGCCAGGAGATGATGCAATGTCAATCAGTACGGCATCACGGCGGACATATCCTAGCCGCTGCGCACTAAGCACCAGATCCGGTATCGTATTAAAGATGTATCCAAACTGTCCCCAGAATTCTCCCGGCTGTCTCTCCCCTGCTTTTGTTTCCAGCGAACAGTTGGAAACGGTAACTGCCCCTGTATCACATGTATCATCCTCTTCTTCCCAGGCCATAACTGCTTCTAAGCCGAAAACCTTTGCAATTTCTAATTTTTCCAGATCTTTTTCATATACCGTCACATTGCCGCCCAGCGCATGCAGCCGCTGCGCCAGCGCCTGGCCGCACCTTCCATATCCCATGACCAGTATCTTTTTCCCGCAGAGCACTTCTTTTCCTGACAGAACTGCTTCCGCAAGCGCTCCTTCGGCAGTCGCACACGCATTCGCATAAGCAGCTCCCGGTTCTTTCATATAGTCAATAAAAAAAACTCCCTGCCTGCGTTTGCTTTCTGCCATTTCGGGCGGAAAATTGCATCCGAATACGTACTCTCCCGCCTGCAGTTTATCAGCGATGTGCTCCAGATATTCCGCAGTTTTTGCAGGAGGAAGCATAACGGCATCATATCCCCCGTCCAGCCAGGAATCACAGTATGTGACTGTCTGTCCTCTGGCGCAAAGCATCTGGAATAAATATTTCTGACGTTCTTCTTTCCCTAAAATAAGAAACCGTCCCATATAACTGCACCTCCACTTTATTTTATGCAGTATTTATGAGACGGTTCCTGTTTAAATCTGCTCCTGGTTATATTTCATCTATATTACCAGGTTGCTGCTTTTTTCGGTTTATCCACTGTCTGTACTTTTATCATATTTGTAGTTCCTGCAACACCGAGCGGAACACCTGATGTAATGACTACCAGATCTCCCGGATTTACAAATCCATAATCTCTTGCATTGCTTACAGCATGATTAAATAATTCAATCACATCGCTTTCTTCCGTAATCAAAAGCGGCCTTACACCCCACGATAGATTTAACTGACGTCCGACTTTATCATCAATCGTGCATCCGATAATCTGGCATTCCGGACGGTAACGGGAAATCATGCGGGCCGATGTCCCGGACTTTGTAACCGTTAAAATTGCACTTGCATTCAGGTCATGTGCCGTCGTACAGGTCGCATGGCAGATTGCATCCGTAATATTGGAATTAGAACTATGGTCATGTCCGAAAAACCGCTTTTTATAATCAATATCCTGTTCG
>CAJTVR010000064.1:13502-26299 GCA_910580075.1 uncultured Eubacterium sp.
GCTCTGCAATTCTTACCATCGTCTGCAGCGATTCTACCGGATACAGTCCTGCAGCCGTTTCGCCGGAAAGCATGATTACACTTGTTCCGTCATAAATGGCATTTGCAACGTCTGTCGTCTCCGCTCTGGTCGGTCTTGGATTTTTCATCATGGAATCTAACATCTGCGTTGCTGTAATAACTTTTTTGCCTGCTTCATATACTTTTTTAATAATCTTTTTCTGAATAACAGGCACTTCTTCGCTGGCAATCTCAACGCCCATATCTCCTCTGGCAATCATAATGCCATCAGAAACCGCAATAATCTCGTCAATATTGTCAACGCCTTCACGGTTTTCTATTTTAGATATAATTTCTATATTATCTCCGCCGTTTTCCTTTAAAATTTTACGAATCTGAAGCACATCTTCGGCCCGGCGTACAAAGGAGGCTGCAATAAAATCAAAGTCTTTTTCTATGCCAAACAAAATATCCTGCCGGTCTTTATCACTTACATAAGGAAGCGATAAATGTACATCCGGCACATTTACGCCTTTGTTATTAGAAACTGTACCACCGTTAATTACACGGCATATAATATCTTTGCCCTCAATTGCTTCTACTTTCATAGCAATTAAACCGTCATCTAACAAAATCCGCTTGCCTGCAGAAACATCCTGGTACAAATCTTTACAGGTAACCGTTACCTGTTCTTCGTCTCCTTCTACATCTTCCGAACAGAGACGGAAAAGCTGATCCGGCTGCAGCTGCACCTTGCCTTTTTTAAACGATTTCACCCGGATTTCCGGTCCTTTTGTATCTAACAGCGCAGCTACCGGTTTCTGGTATTTCGTGCGCGCTTCCTTCAAAGCATTCAGGCGCTTTTCATGTTCTTCATAATTTCCGTGCGAAAAATTAAACCTCGCAACGCTCATTCCCTCCTGTACCAGCGCCTCTAAAACCTCCGGCTGATCTGTCGCCGGCCCTAAGGTACAGATAATTTTTGTCTTTATCATGTTACTTCCTCCTTGATAATGAATATTTATTTAAATAAATGATATCCATGATTTAACGGGCCATTGCCGTGTCCTAAATCCAGACCGTCCATAATTGCACCTGTCAAATATGTTTTTGCCGCGGTCACTGCGTCCGGCATCTGCATCCCTTCTGCCAGATTACAGGCAATCGAAGCAGACAGCGTACAGCCTGTCCCATGCGTATTCGGATTCTCAATCTGTTTCTGCCTGAACCAGTAAAACTGTCCGCCATGATACAGCAGATCATCCGCTGTATCAGCAAGATGCCCGCCTTTGCACAGCACGCTGCATCCATACTGCTGCGAAATCATCCAGGCAGCCTGCTGCATAGTTTCCCGCCCGCTGATTGCAATGCCGGATAAAATTTCTGCTTCTGGGATATTCGGTGTCAAAAGGCTGGCAAGCGGAAACAGTTCCTCCCTGGCCGTTTTTAACGCCTGATCTTTCATAAAGGCTGTACCGCTTGTAGAAGCCATGACCGTATCAGTCACTATATGCTTCGCACCGTATGCACGGAGTTTTTCACAAATAATATGCACAGATTCTGCATTTGTAATCATGCCGGTTTTAACTGCATCCGGCATCAGGTCTGTAAATACGGCATCCATCTGCGCCCCGATAAATTCCGGCTCTATTGCCAGTATGCCAAAAACACCGGAAGTATTCTGGGCTGTCAGCGCTGTAATGACACTCATGCCGTAAGCGCCGTGTGCCATAATTGTTTTCAAATCTGCCTGAATCCCGGCACCTGCGCTGCAGTCGCTGCCGGCTATTGTTAAAACTTTTTTCATAAGTCTCTGCTTTCTTTTTTATCATGCGGAAATATTATAACATACCGCAGCTGTCTGCTGCAATCAAATTAAAAAGAATCGGCATTTCTACAGAAATCTGGCCCAAAAAATGTAAATTCTGACTGATTCTGTATTTTCCTGCATTTATACTCTTAACAAAGCGCTTTGCGGATTATCTGCTTTTTATGAATAGATTTGAGAAAATTTGCAATACTATGTGATTATATCAAACCGGATGCCGGGCGGAGAAAAAGGTCTGCCGGACGCCGGGCGGAGAAATTTTTTCCTTTTTCTGTTCCGCCTCCGAACAGTAAGAAATTCTAAATTTTCTGCTTCCAGTCTGTGGCAGCGGACGGACCGGTGCCTGATGCCCTGGCGTTACGGCATGCTTTATGCAGTGGCACTGGCAGGCACCTTTTGGGGCTTCCAGGTTTTCAGCAGCAGACAGTGAGCCCCAAATCCTGGGTATGAGGCAGAAAATTAAGAATTTCTAACTGTTCTCCGGAGTCACAGAAAAAGGAAAAAATTTCTCCGCCCGGCTGGTACTGAATGATTTTTACGCCTGCCTGGATTCCAGTGTTTTGATGCTATCCATAACTTTAGCCAGACGTTTTTTCACAGACGATGAGCCGCATACCTTATCTGCACAGACATTTGCATATGTCGCAAGAGACAGATGCCTTGCAGATTAATCGCGATGCTATTTTGATGTTTCGTCAGTTTACATCTCAGGAAAGCTGATACCTCGCAGTTTTACTGTTCGGCTTTTTTGTGGCTCCGCCAGTTTTACCTTGTCTAACTTATAAAGAAAAAATAAAATTTCTAAATTATTAGCACTCACTATTGACGAGTGCTAATAAAAGTGTTATAACATAAGTGTAGCAAAGATAAGGTGTTAAAAACATCAGAATCATAAAAGCATAAACGGAGAATGGAGGAATTACCTATGTTGATGCCTAGTATTTTTGGAGAAAATTTATTTGATGACTTTTTTAATGACTTTACACGTCCGGCAAAATCACTGATGAGATATAATACACCAGCAAGCAGCGTTATGAAAACAGATATCAAAGAAACCGCAACCGGTTATGAACTGGATATCGACCTGCCAGGCTATAAGAAGTCGGATGTCCAGGCAGAATTAAAAGACGGCTATCTGACGATCAGCGCTTCTACAACCAAAGACGACAGCGAAAAGAACAAAGACGGTCAGTATATCCGCCGTGAGAGATATTATGGCGCATGCAGCAGAAGTTTCTATGTAGGCGAAGCAGTAACGCAGGATGATATCCGGGCAAAATTTGAAGACGGTATTTTGAAAATATCCGTGCCAAAGAAAGAACCAAAACAGGAAGTAGAAGAAAGCAGATATATCGCCATTGAAGGATAGTCTGTATACAGCCAGTATAAACAGCATATTAAAAAATCTGCTGTGTTCAAAAAAGACAGGATATGAAAGTATAATACTGCTTTCATATCCTGTCTCTGTTTTTCAGACAATAGGCCCTTATCAAAAACATACATTCTGCCAGTACCAGCCAGGCGGAGAAACTTTTTCCTTTTTCTGTGACTCTGGAGAACTGTTAGAAATTCTTAATTTTCTGCATCATATCCAGGATTTGGGGCACACTGCCTGCCGCTACGGATAACATTGAAGCCCCAAAAGGTGTCTGCCAGCGCCAAAGCATAAAGCATGCCAAAACGCCAGGGCATCAGACACCGGTCCGTCCGCTGCCACAGCCTCGAAGCAGAAAATTTAGAATTTCTTACTGTTCGAAAGCGGAACAGAAAAAGGAAAAAGTTTCTCCGCCTGGCGTCCGGCGTAATATAGCGCCTGTCCGAAAGCGAAACAGAAAAAGGCGAAAATTTCTCCGCCTGGCGTCCGGCGTATCTATAGATTTCTTCAGGAAGCCAGATACTGCGCCATAACATAATTACTGATATCAATTCCATAATCTGTCAGACAGTACCCGTCCGTTGTCTCCTTTATAAAACCATCCTTCAGCTGTCTTTTTATAACCTCTCCGTACACATCCTCAAGCGATGTGAAAAACTGCCGGCGAAATTTTTCTGCAGATATGCCCCGCATCATGCGAAGGCCTAAGAACATAAATTCCTCCATCTGTTCCTGAACTGTAAGCTGCTGCCTGTCTCCGCTGACACCTGTCTTTTGGGCAAAATCCGCTTCCAGATACTCTTTCAAATCAGATGTATTTGAAAATCTTTCATTTTCTACAAGAGAAGCTGCCCCGAGCCCGATTCCCAGATAATTCTTACGCATCCAGTATCCCGTATTGTGTCTGCATGCAAACCCGTCCAGAGCGTAATTTGAAATTTCATATCTGTCATAGCCTTCGCTTTTCAGCAGTTCTTTCGTCAGTACATACATCCGGCGCTCCTCTTCTTCCGTCGGCAGAAGATGCTGGCTTTTCCCTTTTTCCCGCAGTATCTGCGCCTGGCTGTACCGTTCATAAAAAGGTGTTCCTTCTTCAATCATCAGACTGTAAGATGAGATATGCTCCGGGCGAAGGGCCAGTATTTTTTGAACTGTCTGCTCATAAACGCTTACTTTCTGGCCTGGAAGTGCAGACATAAGGTCAATATTTATATTTTCAAATCCCGTGTTCCGCGCGAGCTCATAATTAGCCATAAACTGTTCAAATGTATGAATCCGCCCCAGCAGTTTAAGCTCTCCGGCATCTGCTGACTGCAGACCGAAACTGAGCCTGTTAATACCGGAGCTGAAACAGGCGCGCATTTTATCTGCATCTGCAGTGCCCGGATTGCATTCCATGGTAATCTCTGCGTCCGCAAGTACTGTAAAGCAGCTTTGTACCTGTTCCATCAGACGCTGAATCTGACTGCCCGAAAGCAGTGACGGCGTTCCTCCGCCGATAAATACCGATGAGATCCGATAATTCTGATAATCCGGCGAAAGCATATCCATTTCCTTATGCATCTGCCGCATATATGCACTGCGCACCTTTTCGTCCGCCGGAGCAGATAAAAAATCACAGTACAGACACTTCCTGACACAAAACGGGATATGCAGATACAGCTCTAATTCTTTCCTATCAGTCTTCATCCAGCTTCAGCACACTCATAAATGCTTCCTGCGGAATTTCTACGCTGCCAATCTGACGCATGCGCTTCTTTCCTTCTTTCTGTTTTTCCAGCAGCTTTTTCTTACGGGTAATATCTCCGCCATAACATTTTGCAAGTACATCCTTGCGCATGGCACGTACCGTTTCCCTGGCAATGACTCTGCTGCCGACTGCTGCCTGAATCGGGATTTCGAATAAATGTCTTGGAATTTCTTCTTTCAGGCGTTCGCACATTCTGCGTCCCCGCTCATAAGCCGTTCCTGAAAATACAATAAAGGAAAGCGCGTCTACTTCTTCTTTATTAATAAGGATATCCAGTTTTACCAGGTCTGATTTCTGATATCCTTTCATTTCATAGTCAAAAGATGCATATCCTCTCGAACGGGATTTTAATGCATCAAAAAAGTCATAGATAATTTCATTTAACGGAATCGTATATTTCAGCCGTGCTCTTGTTTCTTCGAGATATTCCATGCTGATATAAATTCCGCGGCGCTGCTGGCACAAATCCATAATTGGCCCGATATATTCGCTGGATACCATAATTTCTGCATCCACTACCGGCTCTTCCATATAGTCAATCTCTGCCGGCTCAGGCAGATTTGACGGATTAGTCAGCTCTATCATTGTCCCGTCTGTTTTATATACACGGTAAATAACGCCTGGTGCTGTCGTTACTAAATCCAGATTAAATTCCCGCTCTAACCGTTCCTGTATAATTTCCAGATGCAGCAGGCCGAGAAAGCCGCAGCGGAATCCAAAACCGAGTGCAACCGAAGTCTCTGCTTCAAACTGCAGTGCAGCATCATTTAACTGCAGCTTTTCTAATGCATCCCGTAAATCCGGGTATTTTGTGCTGTCTGCCGGATACAGCCCGCAGTATACCATCGGGTTGACTTTTTTATAACCTGGCAGCGGCTGTGCGCATGGACGGTCTGCCTGTGTAATGGTATCACCGACACGGGTATCTTTTACATTTTTCAGGCTGGCTGTAATATATCCAACCATCCCGGCGCTTAATTCCTCACATGGGAGAAACTGCCCCGCACCAAAATAACCGACTTCCACTACTTCTGCCGACGCTCCGGTAGCCATCATCTTTATTTTTGTCCCGGCCTTTACTGTGCCTTCCTGAATCCGGCAGAATACAATTACACCTTTGTATGAATCATACTTAGAATCAAAAATCAGCGCCTGCAAAGGGGCGTCCGGGTCTCCCTGCGGTGCTGGTATTTTTTCTACAACAGCCTCCAGCACCTGATCGATATTGACTCCGGTCTTTGCTGAAATCATCGGCGCATCCGATGCATCCAGGCCGATAATATCCTCGATCTCGTCCTTTACACGTTCCGGGTCTGCACTCGGCAGATCAATTTTGTTGATTACCGGAAAGACTTCCAGGTCATGGTCAAGCGCCAGATACACATTTGCCAGTGTCTGCGCTTCAATCCCCTGCGCGGCGTCTACGACCAGAATCGCCCCGTCACATGCTGCAAGGCTTCTGGATACCTCATAAGTAAAATCCACATGTCCCGGCGTATCTATCAGATTAAAAATATATTCTTCTCCGTCTTCTGCTTTATAAATGATGCGGACTGCCTGGGACTTGATCGTAATTCCGCGTTCACGCTCTAAATCCATATTATCCAGCACCTGGGCCTGCATTTCCCGTTCAGTTAAAAGTCCGGTTTTTTCGATAATGCGGTCTGCCAGTGTCGATTTTCCATGGTCAATATGGGCTACAATACAAAAATTCCTGATTTTGCTCTGATCAGCTGACATAACTTCCTCCGTTTGCTTGTGTTTGCTTGCTCTGTCACTTTCGCATGGTACATCTTAACATAATTTGGCTGTCAGTGCAATCACCCATAAAAGAATTTCATCCGCAGTCTGTCAGATCCGAAAAAACCGGACACTTAAATTTAAATCACCAGTTTAAATCCCTTTAAATATAAAACGAAATTCCAGCTTTTTGTTTACATCAATGCAGTATTCCGGATGCACTCTTGCACCCCAGCTGTCGTCTCCTCCAACACCCATCTGTGCCAGCGCAGCGCGCACCACTGTATAATGCACGCGCGGAAGTTCATACTCATGCGCAGCATTTTCGATTTCATGCGGCGTATAAGGAAGTGCGGAAAAATTCATCCCGTCTCCCGCAAACAGCATCCCGCGTCCTCTGTAATCTGTTACAGCAGCATAACGCACGTCCATTTTGTTGCCGCATTCCTGAGGCACCAGATATTTCGCCATATAATCAGCCACTTTGCCGCTGTAAACGCCAAGTTTTGCGCCTCTCCTGCGGTCAGCATATGTTTCTGAAGGGCCCAGTCCGTACCAGGTCAGTCTGTCATAGTCTGCATTCAGCTTGAAAAGCATTCCAAATTCCGGCATGCTGCCAAGTTCTTTAACCGGATCGTACACCAGTTTTGTTTCCACTGCGCCATCCCCGTGTACCGTATAAGAAACCTCACAGCTGGATACCGGCACTGTCGGCATAAAATACTGGTAAGTCACAGTTACAGTATCATCATCCTCCTGTGTCACCTTTAAAGGCGTATCCTGCATGGTCTGTGCATTTTTGTGGCTGATATACATACTCGCTGTCTTCCACTGGGCATAACGTCCAGGAGCCAGGCTTCCCATGTCATTATCAACCGGAGCACGCCAGAAATTCGGCATCGGTATTTTTTCAATCATCTCTGTTCCGGCATACCGGTAAGATGCCAGTCCGCCGTTTAACATTGAAAACAGTACATCAAATCCTTCTCCTTTGACACCGATATTCCATTTTCCATGAATAACCCTGATTTTTTTATCGCTTTTCTTCCATATAAAAGGCTTTTTATATATGTGCTGCCCGAATGCCATCTCATGTCCGGCTTTTGCCCAAAGCGTATCTTCTTTCAGACGGAATGATATCGTCAGCGCATATTCTCCGTCCTCCTGATTGGAAAACGGCAGCGCAAACTGTTTTTCACAAAGCGGTTCCACAGAAACATCCAGCGGTTTTTCTTCGATTACCGTACCATTTTTCTGCCAGACTGCCACACACTGATACACATCTGTATTCAGGAACAGATTTTTATTCACCACCGTAAATGTATCTTCCTCAAAAGAAACCGAAATATTCTGATAATTGTATTTTACTTCCTGCATCTTCGGCGACTCATCCCGCTGCCCGCCGTAAACAATTCCATTACCGCTAAAGTTATAATCTGTCGGACGTTCGCCGAAGTCACCGCCATAAGCCTGAAATTCTCTGCCATAACGGTCCTTTTTTACAATCGACTGGTCAATATAATCCCAGATAAATCCGCCCTGGTAACGCGGCTGTGTATCTGTAAGGTCTGTATATTTGTGCATAGCTCCACAGGAATTGCCCATAGCATGGGTGTACTCGCAGCAGATAAACGGCTTATCTTTATGCTCTTCCAAAAACTTCGCAATCGATTCTGCTGACGGATACATCTGGCTCTCCATATCACTGGACTGATTAAAGGAACGGTCATGGAACACGCCTTCATAATGAACCAGACGGTACGGGTCCAGCTTCCGAAACAGCTGGGACATTTCATAAATGACCTTTCCGCCAAATGATTCGTTTCCACAGGACCAGATTAAAATAGAAGGATGATTTTTATCACGCTGGTAACAGGAATTTACCCGGTCTAACATCGCATCCATCCACTCATCATGATTACCCGGCACTACCGCGTCATATTCTGCCAGCCCCCGCTCTACCGGATCCCAGGAGCCGTGAGATTCCATATTGTTTTCCGCGATTAAATACAGGCCGTACTCATCGCACAAATGATAGATTCTGGAGTCATCCGGATAATGGCAGGTACGGACTGCATTGATATTATTGCGTTTCATCGTTATAAGATCCGTCACGATTTCTTCTGTAGAAACTGCCCGCCCGGTCTTAGATGAAAATTCATGGCGGTTTACCCCTTTAAATACAATGCGTTTTCCGTTTAAGCACATCAGCCCGTCTTTCATTTCAAAACGCCGGAAACCGATTTTCTGCGGAATGACTTCCACAAGGTTTCCATCTAAGTCCGATATTTCCAGTGTCATATCATATAAATAAGGAATCTCCGCACTCCAAAGCTGCGGCTTCTGTACGGAATAGACAAGCTGTGTCTGCTCCATAAGCCCGGCCGTATCATCCACCAGAATAACGCCCGTTCTGCTGTCACGCACTGTTACATGAACCTGGCCCTGGCCCTGCGCTTTTAGCGAAAGATGCAGCTGTGCCTGTGTCAGATCTTCTGAAACTGCCGGTTCTGTTTTCATATCCCATATATGCGCTTTTGGAACCGTATACAGATAAACACTTCTGTAAATTCCGGAAAACCGGTAAAAGTCCTGGTCTTCACACCAGCTGCCCGAAGTCCACTTAAATACCTGCACAGCCAGCTTATTCTCTCCTTCTATCAGATACGGCGTCAGTTCAAATTCAGACGGTGTAAAACTATCCTCGCTGTATCCGGCAAAATGGCCGTTCAGCCAGACTGCAATTCCACTCTCCGCTCCCTGGAAAGAAATATAGACCGGACTGCCTGAAAAATGCTCTGGCAGCGTAAAATACTTTACATAGCTGGCTGTCGGATTAAATTCGGACGGAATCTCATCCGTCCATATTTCTTCTCTGCCATCCCATGGATACTGGACATTGGCATACTGCGGAATATCATAACCTTCCATCTGAATATGCGCCGGAACACGGATATCCGCCCATGGCCTGCAGTCATAGTCCGGCTGTTCAAATCCCGGAATTGTCTGGTCATAATTTCTGGCATAGTGAAATTTCCAGATACCGTCTAAGCAAAAGCGAAAACTAGTCTTTCCTTCCCTGGCCTCTTCGTGTGTTTTATAACATACATGGTCTGAGTGAGCGGCTATTCTTGCATCCGCAAAATACCGTGGGTTTTTTACCTGATCATAATTAAATTTTGGCATGTGCTTTTTCTCCTTTTTATATTTACATAGTAAAAACACCGATATAAGAGTCATTATATCGGTATTTTTTCATGTAGTAAAGGTAAAATATTCATATACATATGAAATTTTTTAAGCTGGCTGCCAGCGGGATCACTGGCTGCAGCCGGCTGGATGACCTGCATAAGCAGATTTGCACAGGCAGATTCCGAAAATCAAAACATAAAAACTGGATTTAATTTATTTTTGATTTATTTTTTATAATAGTATAGCAATACTGTGTACTGGTTTCCAGTTCATTTTCATCATAGCCCCAGTCTCTTGGAAGCGCCGGCTGTTTCCCAGCTGACGTTTTCTCCCATGGATCTAATGCAGATATTTTTTCAATGACAGCTGCATTCAGTTCTCCTGCAGTAATGTTGACTTTCCTGATCTCAGGAAGCGGATATGAACTTCCAAGCCACAGCTTCCAGATTTCTATTTCATCCGCTTCCTCCAGATGTTCTTTTATATATGCAGCAATCTGCTCTGCACGCCCTTTCGTACAGGCGTTCCATTCAATGTACGCGCAGTACTTTTTTTCTGTAAACATATCCTCCTGCTTTTCGGTTAAAAGAACCGCAAAATCATCATCGGCATCTGCTGCTTCATCCACCCAGAGTATCACGCCTGATTTGTCCATGCTGATACTGCCATTTTGCAGATACTCAGGTACTTCCAGTCCCAGCGCCTGAGCTTCATTAACCGAAAGTAATTTCTCATGGGGATTTTTGATTTCCCGAAGAGGCTTGTCTGAAGCCAGATACATAAAAGAACTCATAATGTGAATTTTCCTTTCTATTATCTGTCTAAAACATCTGTCTGATGTATATGCTTTGATCTTATCAGACTTTCTGTTTCATGCTGACAAATGTTTTAAATATAATCTCATTTCATTTTCTCACAGTTTGAAAATACCTGCAAGAAAATTTTATGATGGTCAGAAAGACGGACGGGGAAAATTTTACTTTTTTCTGTTCCGCCTGCAGCTAGATAACCTATTGGCTGGCCGGACGCCGGAGAGAGCAGCGGTTCCTTGTGATGTTTCGCCTGCAGCTGGATTGGCTGACCAGCAGACACATTTCTGCCATGCAAAACCCTGAGGCCCCAAAGATGCCTGCCAGCGCCACTGCCAAAAGCCTGATAAAACGCCAGGGCATCAGGCACAGGTCCGTCCGCTGCTGCATACTGTTTGGAGGCGGAACAGAAAAAGAAAAATTTTCTCCGCCCGCCGTCCGGGTAATCCTGTATTTATTTTTTCAAACACGCTCTTGCATGAAACGTAAAAACAGGGCTTCTGGCTTTCGTCAGCAGCCTGGCTGTGCCAGAAACCCTGAACTATTAATAATCCGCGTCAAGAATTTTTCCGTCAATAGATACTGTTACAATCCGGCATGGAATGCATGTTCTGCCTGCCTGCAAAGCCTTTTTTACAGCCATTTCCAGCCCTCCGCAGCAGGGAACCTCCATTCGCAGGACCAGAACGCTTCTGATATCGTTACTGCGTATGATTTCTGCCAGCTTTTCGCTGTAATCAGTGTCATCAAGTTTTGGACAGCCAATCAGCGTAATTCTGCCTTTCATAAAATCCTCATGGATACTGGCATAAGCATACGCTGTACAGTCAGCCGCAATCAGCAGTTCTGCCCCGCTAAAATAAGGAGCGTTCACGGGAGCAAGTTTGATCTGGCATGGCCACTGGCCGAGCTGTGATACTGCCGGTGCCGCTTGTGAAGGCGTGTTTTCCGTTTTCGGATGCTCTATCCGGCGAACCCGGGACCCTGGACAGCCTGCATGCGGGCTCTTTATGTCCCGGCTGCTCTCCTTCATCTGTCTGGCAGCCAGTACAGCCGCCTCGTTATATGCGGGCACTTCCCGCTCCTCAAAGCTGATTGCGCCTGCCGGACATTCTGGCAGACAGTCTCCCAGGCCGTCGCAGTAATCCTCATGGGCAAGCACCGCTTTTCCACCAGCCATTTCAATTGCTCCTTCATGACAGGCTGCAGCACATGCACCACAGCCGTTACATCTGTCTTCATCAATTTTTATAATCTTTCTAATCAACTTTTATTCCTCCTTGACTTTCTGTCCCTGATCATACTATAATGTTTTGCAAAAGTATGTGGTTATAACCACGGAAATGAGGTTTTATTATCATAAGTTTTATTTCCCAGACAGCTCTTTTTAAAGGCTGTCCCGAAGAAGATATCCTGAATATGTCAAAACATCTGCATTTTCGTACGTCCGGTTACCGAAAAGGGGAACTGATTTTAATCTCTGGAAGCATCATAACAGAGATCGGTCTTGTCCTTTCCGGAAGCGTCCGGATTGAGCATACCGATCTGTGGGGAAACAAAAGCATACTGGGCATCATCCCCGCCGGCGGCGTATTTGCTGAATCTTATGCCTGTATCCCGGACGAGCCGATGCTGGCAGATGCAGCGGCTAATGAAAACTCCAAGGTTTTATTCATTAACATTCCAAGGTTATTTATACCCTGTCAGGACTGTAGGAGCCAGAACCGGCTGATTCAGAATCTTGTTATCATCAGTGCTGAAAAAAATCTGCAGCTTTCCAGACGCAGCCTTCATACATCTCCTAAATCAATCCGCGGCCGGCTGTTTTCCTATTTTTCCCAGCAGGTTTCTGCACAGGGAAATAGCAGAATTGTAATCCCGTTTGACCGCCAGCAGCTGGCAGACTATCTGAACGTGGACCGCAGCGCTCTGTCCAAAGAACTTGGAAAAATGAAAAAAGACGGGCTGATTGATTATCATAAAAATACGTTTAAAATAAAAATCCATATGGACAGCCTTTAACCAAAGCAGTCATTAACCGGATGCCGTGAAGAGACACTTTTTCCTTTTTCTGTGACTCCGGAGAACTGTTAGAAATTCTTAA
>CAJTVR010000065.1 GCA_910580075.1 uncultured Eubacterium sp.
GTGATTTCAACCTATAATTTTTGTTGCCTATACCCAAAGTTCAGAAAGAACCATTGACGCAGAGGGATAGCTTATGCAGCTTATAAACATCTTGTATTAAGTTTCCGTCTAGGGTAATGGGGACGTTGCAATATCTCCATTGCCTCTACGCTGATTATAATCTATAAGACAAAATATTTCAAGTCTAAAATTTTAAATCTAAATTCAGTATTATATTCGTTTTTCATATTAGTCAAAATGAGAATTTAACTCTGGTTTGTCACAATAGTTTTCAAAGAACTGCTTTATACGCCAGATATCCTACGGGGAATATCCTCTGATTCCCGGCTCTCCTGCAACAGAATATATTTTGGAAAGCGCCTTTACAGCAGAACGTCCCCAGCCATCCTGCATAGCCTTATAGGAGGCAGATTTTCCAATCCTCAAATAAAACCCGTCATTGCAGCATTCACCTGACAGGCAGCTTTCTGGCGGACATCCGTCATCATTTTTCAGAAAGCATTTTTAAGACACACTTAAAGCTGAAAACATTATTGTCAATTTGTTCTGCATTTATTATAATATATAAATACAGGCTGTTTCGGACAAATGTAATTTCAAACATATTTACCGGAAAGTGATGAAAATGTCAGAAAAATTTATTTTGGTGAAATGGAGGAAGAAACATGTCAAAATACATTATGGCACTTGATGCCGGAACAACAAGCAACCGCTGCATCCTGTTTAACGAAAAAGGCGAAATGTGCAGCGCTGCACAGAAAGAATTTACACAGTATTTCCCGCAGCCAGGCTGGGTAGAACATGATGCAGAAGAAATCTGGTCTACCCAGTTAGAAGTCGCAAAAACCGCTATGGCAAATCTCGGCGTAACTGCTGCCGATATCTGTGCCATCGGCATTACAAACCAGCGTGAAACGGCCATTGTATGGGATAAAGAAACAGGCATGCCTGTCTGCAATGCAATTGTCTGGCAGTGCCGGCGCACCTCTGAATACGCGGATTCCCTGAAAGAGAAAGGACTGACGGAAACTTTCCGCCGTAAGACCGGGCTTGTGATCGATGCTTATTTTTCTGCAACAAAGTTAAAATGGATTTTGGACCATGTGGAAGGGGCCAGACAGAAGGCAGAAAACGGGCAGCTTTTATTTGGCACTGTAGAAACATGGCTTATCTGGAAGCTGACCAAAGGCCAGGTACATGTTACGGATTATTCGAATGCTTCCCGTACAATGTTATTTAACATCAATACACTGGAATGGGATGATGAAATTCTGGCCGAATTAAATATTCCAAAATGCATGCTGCCTGAAGCAAAACCATCCAGCTGCATTTACGGACACGCAAACCCTGTGTTCTTTGGAAGCCCGATTCCAATTGCCGGAGCCGCAGGAGACCAGCAGGCAGCTTTGTTCGGCCAGACCTGTTTTCAGCCTGGAGATGCCAAAAATACATACGGAACCGGATGCTTTTTATTAATGAACACCGGAGAGAAGCCTGTATTTTCTAAAAACGGACTTGTGACAACCATTGCCTGGGGATTAGACGGTAAAGTCACTTATGCCCTGGAAGGCTCCATTTTTGTAGCAGGCGCTGCAATACAATGGCTCAGGGACGAAATGCGCTTTATTGATTCCTCTCAGGACTCGGAATACATGGCAAGAAAGGTAAATGATACGAACGGCTGCTATGTCGTTCCTGCCTTTACCGGACTCGGCGCTCCATACTGGGACCAGTATGCCAGAGGCTCCATTGTAGGCATTACCCGCGGCGTCAATAAATACCATATCATCCGCGCAACACTGGAATCCCTTGCGTACCAGACTAATGATGTCTTAGAAGCAATGAAAACCGATTCCGGCATGAGCCTGTCATCCTTAAAAGCAGATGGCGGGGCCAGCGCCAACAACCTGTTAATGCAGATGCAGGCAGATATCAGCGGAGCCCCGCTGCAGCGCCCGGTCTGCGTAGAGACAACTGCTATGGGAGCCGCCTATCTCGCCGGACTTGCCACTGGCTACTGGTCAGACAGGGAAGAAATCAGACAAAACTGGGCCGCTGAACGCACCTTTCAGCCGGAAATCCCAGCAGAACAGCGCGAGAAAAAAATCCGCCTGTGGAAAAAAGCTGTAACCTATGCTTTTGACTGGGCTAAAGAGACCTGATGAATGCTGCGGCCAGGTCATAAAAAAGCATGAGTTATCCGGATGCCGGATAGTCTGCTGGTTACCCGGACGCCGGGCGGAGAAACTTTTTCCTTTTTTTGTTCCGCCTGCGAACAGTAAGAACTTCTAAATTTTCTGCTTCCAGTCTGTGGCTGCGGACGGACCGGTGCCTGATGCCCTGGCGTTTAGGCATGCTTTATGCAGCGGCACAGGCAGGCACCTTTTGGGGCTTCCAGATGCAGGCCAAAATCTGGCAGGGTTTGCTTTTAATTCTGACGCAGACAGCTGCATGTTTTGCCGCAGACAGCCGGGCGGATAATATATTGTATACAAACATAGAATGGAGAATTTAATATGAGTGTAGTAATAAACATCTATTATACCGGCACAAACGGTGCCGCCAGAAAATTTGCAGAAGAAATGGAGCGAAGCGGTACAGCAGCTGCTATCCGCAGTGAAGAAGGCAATCTCCGTTATGACTATTTCTTCCCTATGACAGACCCGGAAACCGTGCTGCTCATTGACAGCTGGCAGGATCAGCACGCCATAGACGTCCACCACGCTTCCCCGATGATGGAGCAGATTACAAAGCTGCGAAACAAGTATGACCTGCATATGAGAGTAGAGCGCTATCTTTCTGATGCACAAGGGATACCGGAATCGGACAGTCATTTTATTAAAAAATAGCCCGGCCGCTTTACATATGCCAGAATATCTGCCATTTATTTCTTAAAATCAGGGGCTTGGCAATTCCCCGCAGATATGTTAAAATATACAAAATAAAAACCACATACTTATGCAAGAGATGAGAGCCGTGCAGATAACGTATCAGAAATGATACTTTTGTTTGCATGGCTTTTTTCATCCCAAAAATAACAGGAGGCTGAAAAAATGTATGATGTAGTTATCATTGGTGCCGGCGTTACCGGATGCGCCAGTGCGAGGGAACTGTCCCGTTATCAGTTAAACATCTGCGTTGCAGAAAAAGAAGAAGATGTCTGCTGCGGCACATCCAAAGCAAACAGCGCCATTATCCACTCCGGCATCGACTGTACACCGGGTTCTCTGATGGCTGAGATGAACTTAAAAGGAAATGAAATGATGGACTCTCTTTCCAAAGAACTGGATTTTGAATTCCAGCGAAACGGTTCTCTGATTCTCTGCTTTTCAGAAGAAGACATGCCCCGGCTTAAAGCATTATATCAGCAGGGAATTGAAAATCATGTACCTGGAATCCGTATCATCAGCAAAGAGGAACTGCACGAAATGGAGCCAAATGTCTCAGATGAAGCCATTGCTGCCATTTTTGCTCCGACAGGCGGGATTGTATGTCCTTTTGGCATGAATATCGCCATGGCCGAAAATGCCGCTCAAAACGGTGTGGAATTTAAGTTTAACACTGAAGTAACCAGTATTTCGCGCACCAGTTACGGCTATCAGGTTAATACAGACAACGGCTCTCTCCAGACAAAATGCATCGTAAATGCTGCCGGCGTCTATGCAGACCAGTTTCACAATATGGTAAGCAGCCATAAAATCCATATCACTCCAAGACGCGGGGAATACTGCCTTTTAGATAAGACAGCCGGAAATCTGGTATCCAGTACTATTTTCCAGCTGCCAAATGAATATGGCAAAGGCGTCCTCATAACCCCTACGGTACACGGCAATCTCCTGGCCGGCCCTACTGCAGAAGACCATTCCGATAAAGAAGCCACACTTACTACCGCTGCAGGATTAGACCGTTTAAGCGAATCCGCAAAACGCTCCGTGCCATCCATTCCTCTGCGCCAGGTCATCACCTCTTTCAGCGGAAACCGCGCACATGAGGACGGACATGAATTTATTATTGAAGAACTGCAGGATGCCCCTTATTTTGTAGACGCTGCCGGAATCGAATCCCCTGGCCTTACAAGCGCTCCTGCCATCGGCATCCGTGTGGCAGAAATTGTCAAAAAACTGCTGAATCCGGCTGAAAATCCAGGCTTCAGCGGCAAAAGAACCGGAATCCTGAATCCTAAAAATTTATCCGAAGAAGCATATGCTGACCTGATTCGTAAAAATCCGGCTTACGGAAATATCATCTGCCGCTGTGAAATGATTACAGAAGGCGAAATTACCGATGCCATCAGACGTCCGCTCGGTGCAAAGTCTTTAGACGGCGTCAAGCGCAGAACCCGTGCCGGAATGGGCAGATGCCAGGCCGGATTCTGTTCCCCGAAGACAATGGAAATTCTTGCCAGGGAACTTGGTATTTCCCAGCTTTCCATTACAAAAAGCGGCAAAGGTTCCAGCCTGCTGACCGGTTACAGCAAAGACTGACAGCCCTGGCAGCAGACAGTTTAACAACTATACAGGAGGATTAAATACATGCATTCCTATGATATCGTCATCATTGGCGGAGGCCCGGCCGGACTCGCAGCCGCAGCCGCAGCCAGAAAAAACGGAACTGACAGCATTCTGATTTTAGAAAGGGACTGCCAGCTCGGCGGCATTTTAAACCAGTGTATCCATAACGGATTCGGCCTTCACACATTCAAAGAGGAACTGACCGGGCCGGAATATGCCAGCCGCTTTATCGGACAGATTGAAGAATTAAACATTGCTTACAAACTGAATACAATGGTCATGGACATTACCCGGGATAAAATCATTACTGCCATGAACCGGACGGACGGCTTATTTAAAATATCTGCAAGAGCTGTCATTCTGGCAATGGGATGCCGCGAACGCTCCCGCGGTGCCTTAAACATTCCAGGCTTCCGTCCGGCAGGCATATATTCAGCAGGAACCGCGCAGCGCCTTGTCAATATTGAAGGCTTTATGCCGGGACGCGAAGCCGTAATTCTCGGCTCCGGTGACATCGGACTTATTATGGCAAGACGCATGACCTTAGAAGGAGCCAAAGTAAAAGCTGTCGCAGAATTAATGCCGTTTTCCGGCGGTCTGAAACGAAATATCGTACAGTGTCTGGATGATTTTGGCATTCCGTTAAAATTAAGCCATACCGTCGTAAACATCAAAGGGAAAAAACGTCTGGAAGGCGTCACGCTTGCCCGTGTAGACAGCCATGGCAAACCTGTTGCCGGTACAGAAGAAGAATATTCCTGCGACACGCTGCTGCTCTCCTGCGGCCTGATTCCGGAAAATGAACTTTCGCGTGAAATGGGCGTGGCCATTGAGCCAGTCACAAACGGCCCGGCTGTAAATGAAAGCCTGGAAACAAATATCAGCGGTGTATTCGCCTGCGGCAATGTCCTGCATGTGCACGACCTGGTAGATTTTGTATCCGAAGAGGCTGCCGCTGCCGGACGAAACGCTTCTGCTTATGTACAAAACCTGGAAACCCCGCAGCAGGAAAGCTTAAAATCAGCAGAAATTCCTCTCATTCCTGCAGGCGGTGTACGCTATACTGTACCGAAAACAATTCATGTAAACCGCATGGCAGATGAGCTGACTGTCCGTTTCCGTGTCGGAGCAGTCTATAAAAACTGTTATTTATCAGCATTTTTAAACGATACACGTATCCTGCACAGAAAGAAACCTGTTATGGCACCTGGCGAAATGGAAGAAATCCGTCTTTCCAGAAAAATGCTGGAAGAATTTGACGGATTAAGCAAAATTACGATTACAATTGAGGAGGCATAAGCAATGGAAACAAAAAACCTGACCTGCATCGGCTGCCCTCTTGGCTGTGCGCTGACAGCCGTACTGGAAAACGGAGAGGTTAAAAGCGTAACCGGAAATACCTGCAAACGCGGAGACGATTATGCCCGCAAAGAAGTCACACACCCGACCCGTATTGTGACAAGCACTGTACGCGTTACCGGAGGAGATATTCCAATGGTATCCGTTAAGACGGCTCAGGACATCCCAAAAGAAAAAATTATGGAAGTCATGCGCTGCATCAACAGTATCCAGGTACATGCTCCTGTGCAGACCGGAGATGTGCTGCTGGAAAATGCAGCCGGGACCGGGGTAAATATTATTGCTTCCAAAAATATCGGGGCTGTATCCGGGCAGGAGGCTTAGAGATCATATAAACCGGGTTCATGGAACAGATTACCGGACGCCGGCCGGAGAAACTTTTTCCTCTTAGCAAATAATACATCTAACGCGGAGTTTTCAAGCACTCCTGAAAAAATGGCACAGCCGGATTCACAGACTGTGCCATTCGTATATTACGGTTCAGATTTTCAAGAGAGGTTCGGAAAAAACAGACTTTTATGTATTTACACCCATTCTTTAATTTTCAGCCTCAATCAGGCCGTAGTTCCCGTCTTTTCTTTTGTATACAACATTTACTTCATCACTTTCCGCATTCCGGAATACATAAAAACTATGTCCTAACAATTCCATCTGAATACATGCATCTTCCGGAAACATCGGTTTCATTCCAAACTTTTTAGATCGGATGATCTGAATCTCTTCTTCTTCGGCCGATTCAGAATCGATAAATTCCTGTTTAAAATTACCGGAAGCCTGCTGCTGGCTTACCAGTTTCTGACGGTATTTTTTCAGCTGTGCCTCAATGACCTCTTCCACCAGGTCAATCGTTACATACATGTCATTGCTTTCCTGTTCAGCACGAATGATATGTCCTTTTACCGGTATGGTGACTTCCATTTTCTGATAACGTTTTTTTGTTACGCTGAGTGTAACATTTACAATTGTATCAGGTGTAAAATATTTCTCCAGCCGAGTCAGTTTTTCCTCCACTGCAGAGCGCAGACCCTCTGTGATGTCTAAATTTTTGCCGCTGATTGTTATGCGCATATCATCACCCCTTCATTTTTTACTAAAGTTATGGCTAACTCTGGTATGATTGTAGCATATTTTAAATAATTTTCCTAGTACAATCTGTAAATTTTTTGTGAAAAATGCAAGATATTTCTGTAATAAAACCTGAAACGGCTAAAAGTCACAGCCAGGTCTCCAGGCATAATTTTAAAAATTAATATTATTTATTGTCATGTCCCGTGAAATGGTTTACTATAAATACAAAAGAATCTACATTCGCAGAAAGAGGTAACCAATATGAGAATTGTCGTTTTAGCCGGCGGCCTGAATACGGAACGTGACGTATCCTTAGTAACAGGCAGCATGGTAAGTGATGCGCTCAGGCGCAGAGGACACCAGGTGCTGCTGCTCGATGTATTTATGGGCTGTGGCAGAGCCGGTGATAATTTAGAAGAAATTTTTGAAAAAAGCAGCGAAACAAGTCTTCGGGTAACGGGCGTCCCGGATACGGCACCGGACTTAGCGCAGATCAGGGCCCAGCGTGAAGACCAGTCAGACTGCTTTTTCGGCCCGAATGTCATCAGTCTGTGCAAAATGGCTGACATTGTATTTTTAGCACTGCACGGCGAAAACGGGGAAGACGGCCGGATACAGGCAGTTTTTGATTTGTTCGGCATCCGTTATACCGGCAGCAATTATTTAAGCAGCGGCATTGCCATGAATAAAAAACTCGCCAAACAGTTTTTTGCAGCAAACGGTATTCCAACGCCTTGCGGCATTTCCATGAAAAAATCAGAATGTACTGCCGGTTTTGCACAGACAGGCATGACGCTGCCATGTATTGTAAAACCATGCCGCGGCGGTTCGAGCGTAGGCATTTCCATTGTACATACGCCTGATGAATATGAAACTGCATTAAATGAAGCATTTCGCTGGGAAGATGAAGTCATTATAGAATCTTACATCCAGGGCCGCGAATTTTCTATTGCTGTGATTGATTCCAAAGCGTTTCCTGTCATAGAAATCGCGCCGCTTGAAGGATTTTATGATTATAAAAACAAATACAAACCCGGCAGCACGATCGAAACCTGCCCGGCTGACCTGCCGGCTGAAACTGCTGCCAAAATGCAGAATTATGCTGTCGCTGTAGCAAAAGTGCTCGGACTGGACACATATTCCCGCGTGGACTTTATGTTAAGCGAAGATAATCAGATTTTCTGCCTGGAAGCTAATACACTGCCCGGCATGACACCGACCAGCCTGCTCCCGCAGGAAGCAAAAGCGGTCGGAATGAGTTTTGAAGATTTATGTGAAAAACTAATCCAGCTTTCGCTGCGGCCATAACATCTGCAGCCAGAATAAGGAGTATGACAGTATGAAAGGAATGACATTAGAGGCCATGGCAAAAGCATGCCACGGACAGTTAATCGGCGCAAATTCGATACAGTATTTAAATGCACAGGGCATCGTTACAGACAGCCGCAAAGTCAAAGACGGCTATGTATTTGCTGCCCTTCGCGGAGAACGCACAGACGGCCACAATTTTATCGCCCAGGTTTTTGAAAGCGGTGCACTGGCAGTGATATCCGAACAGCGGTTAGATATTTCCAGGCCCTATATTTTAGTAGAATCTTCAAAACAGGCAATTAAAGACCTTGCAGCTTTTTATTTGAGCGGACTAAACCTTAAAGTAACCGGCATCAGCGGCAGCGTTGGCAAAACGAGCACAAAAGAAATGATTGCCTCCGTGCTTTCTCAAAAATTTAAAGTACACCGGACAGAAGGCAATTTTAACAACGAAATCGGCCTTCCGCTGACAATTTTTAAAATCCGCGATGAACATCAGGCAGCGGTGCTGGAAATGGGCATTTCCGAACCTGGCGAAATGCACAGGCTGGCATCCATTTCCCGCCCGGATATTGCAGTCATTACCAATATCGGACTGGCCCATCTAAAAACACTGCATTCCAGAGAGGGCATTTTAAAAGCAAAAACAGAAATGTTTGACCACCTGAAAGATCATGCCGCTGTTATTTTAAATGGCGACGACGATATGTTAAGCACCATTGCACAGGTGCAGGGTAAAGAACCTGTATTCTACGGCATCGGAACCGAAAAACCGCGGACTGCCGTATATAACAGCAAAACGCTCTATGCGTCTGATATAGAAAGCCTCGGCCTGAAAGGCATCCGCCTTGTCATCCACACCCCGGAAGGTGATTTTCATACACGTATTCCGATACCTGGAAGGCACAATATATACAATGCACTTGCGGCAGCGGCAGTGGGCAGACAGCTGGGCCTTACAAATGAGGAAATCAAAGCCGGCATCGAACATGCCAGAACCATTGACGGACGCACCAATCTGATCGAAAGCCGCGGCATGACTATTATCGATGACTGCTACAATGCAAATCCGGTTTCCATGAAAGCGTCCATTGACGTACTCTCTACTGCGGATGGAAGAACCGTAGCCGTCCTGGGCGATATGGGAGATCTGGGTGAAAACGAACGCAGTCTTCACTATGATGTCGGCGTTCATCTGGCTTCTAAAAAAATTGACGTGCTCTTTTGCGCCGGAACCCTGATTCAGGAAACGGCCCGGGCCGCAGTGCAGCAGAATCCAGACTGTGAAGTGCATGTATTTGCATCCCGTGATGAGATGTTAAAAGAGCTGCTTCCATTTCTGCGTGAAGGAGACTCTGTACTGATTAAAGCATCGCACTTTATGGAATTTCATGAAGTCGTCGAAGAAATTATTACCATGTAAACGTTTCAGATTCAAAGAGGTGCAGACAGCGTTACGGCTGGATGCACCTCTTTTTTTCACCCATTCTGTACCTCAAGCTCTGCTTCCAGCATCTTTCTTATAATATCCTGCGTATAACTGCCAAGATGCTTCCGCTGTTCTTTATCCAGGTCTTTGACATAAACCGGCTCTCCGTAAATCAGTACCACATTCGTTTTCCGTATAAATGGTATATGCTTTTCAAAAATATCTGCTGAATGCACAATTGCCATCGGAATAATGGCACAGCCCGACTTCTCTGCCATTTTCAGGCTGCCCTCCTTAAACGGAAGCATATCCAGCTCATTTTCCCCTTTTACCCTCGTTCCTTCCGGGAAAATGCACATAGAAATGCCGTTTTTAATCTGGTCTATTCCTGTCAGCACCATTTTCAGCCCGGCCTTAATATCTGTCCTGTCCAGAAACAGACAGTGCAGCCGTTTCATCCAGATTCTTAAAAACGGTATTTTCAGCATGCTGTCCTTCGCCACATATCCTGTCAGTCCCGGACACCTCGCATAGGTGATTACAATATCAAAGTAACTGCGGTGATTGCCGATATACAATACAGCCTCGTCCTTCGGAACATTCTCTTCACCGCGGACTTCAGTTCTGACACCTGAAATCAGCAGTACAATTTTAAACGCAAACTGCACCGCCCGAAGGCAGATCATATCCTGCCTGTATGGATTAAAATGTCCTATCACAGCAGTAACTGCCCAGATAAAAATACCTGCAATAAAAAAAATAACCAAAAACAGTACAATCAGTATCGTACGTATCATGATTTCCCCCTGCCAGGCCGCTTTGCATACAGCCTGTTTCTATTTTTACTAATTATATGAAATATCCGGCGTTCCTGCAATCCTTTTTTCTGTAATTTTCCAAAAATGCTGCCCGGACTCCGGAGAACAGTTAGAAATTCTTAATTTTCTGCCTCATAACCAGGATTTGGGGCACACTGCCTTCCGCTGCATAAAACGCCGAAGCCCCAAAAGGTGTCTGCCAGCGCCGCTGCATAAAGCCTGCCAGAAACGCCAGGGCATCAGGCACCGGTCCGTCCGCTGCCACAGACTCGAAGCAGAAAATTTAGAATTTCTTACTGTTCGCAGGCGGAACAGAAAAAGGAAAAAGTTTCTCTTCCCGGCGTCCGGGTATCCAATACTTTCCGCTACATATCACAGCACCCGCATAACGGATAAGCTCCCCGCATAAAATGAAACAAGAAATTTCCGGCAGACAAAATCATGATTATAAATCCCCGTATTAAATCAGACTGCCTGTCTTCTCATTTAAAGAGACACAGACGCAGCCAGACCGCGCTCTTATGCGCTATTACCGCCGCTCTGCTTCTTGCCCTGATGGCCGGGTGCAGCATTTCAAAGCCAGCCCCGAAAAAAATTAAAGATGCAGACTATACGATTGTAACCGATAGAAATATTCCCGAAAAACTGTTAGAAGTCATCGAACAGAAAAAGGAGGCAGAATTCAAACTTTCTTTTGAAAATAATGATGATCTGTACCTCGTTCATGGCTATGGAGAACAGGAAACAGGAGGCTACAGCATCGTTGTCCGTGATCTGTATTTAACCGAAAATGCACTATATTTTGATACCGAATTACTCGGCCCTGAGAACGGTTCTGACCCGCAAAAAAAGCCTAGTTACCCATATATAGTGGTCAAAACAAAAATGTATAAACAAAATATAGTATTCGAATAGGGAAATTCATTGACTTTTCAAATGCAGAATGATATACTATATCTAGTATTTCGATCCGCATTCTGTTTTTTCGGAAATGGAATGCGGTAAAATGCGGTAAGAGGAGGACAAGAAGATATGCAGCGGACAGATATAGATAAAGTGCGTGCTTCGGTACATCAGCAATGTGGAAGCAAGGTAATGATTCAGCTTGACAGAGGCAGAAACAAGGTAGATATCCAGAGTGGCATCATCCAGGGTGCATACCCAAGCGTATTTACAATTCTGGTAGATGATAAGGATGAAAAGAATCCTCCACAGCTGCTGTCTTTTAGTTATTCGGATATTATTACCAGAGACATACGAATGAAGTTATGCTGACAACATAATACAGACAAGATCATACAAATGAACCTGTGTTAATTTACAATCAGATTCATAAAACCCTTCGGCACTGAATAGGATATAAAAAATAATTCAGTATCGGAGGATTTTTTTATTGGATTTTATAAAAAAGCTTTTACAGACAAACCAGGAGAGAGGACGGGCATCTATCCAGATCACAGTAGAAAACGATTTTAACCTGCCGGATTATGAGCCGGACATGATTAAGCTGATTGACCGTAAAGGAACGGCGCGCATTCATGAAACAAGAGTAGAACCTGATCAGGTCGTTATAAACGGTGCCCTGCAGTTTCAGGCACTCTATAAATGTACCGAATCCGGCAATATCTGCAGCCTGCAGGGCGAAGTGCCTTTTACAGAAACGATTCATATGGAAGGTGTACAGGAAACTGACCAGCTTGTTATGCAAAGCAGCATGGAAGATCTTTCCCTGAGCATGATTAACTCCCGCAAGCTGAATATCCGTGCACTGATAGAACTGCACGCTGCCGATCAGATGGAACAGCAGATAGAGCTTCCTACCGGAATAGAAGATCCTTCTGTTCAGACGCTTTTCAAACAGCAGAAAATGCTGCAGCTGCTGACGCAGAAAAAAGACATCTGCCGTATTCACAGTGAAATTCTGCTGCCTTCTAACCGCCCGAATATCAGCCGGCTGCTGTGGCAGTGTGTGCAGCTGCGCGGCCTTGACAGCCGGATCCGTGCCGGAGAAATCGAGCTGACCGGCGAGCTTTTGGTCAATATTTTATATAAAGGCGAAGAGGATGAAAAACAGATCCAGTGCATGGAAACAACCGTGGCTCTGCATGAACGCATCGAATGCAGTGTCTGCGACCCGGAAACATTATTTAAACTGGTACCTTTACAGGTGCAGCTGGAAGTGACTCCTGCAGAAGATGAAGACGGTGAAAACCGTATCCTTATGCTGGAAGGAACGCTGGATTTCTATTTAAGGATCTGGCGTGAGGAAAATCTGCAGATACTGGAAGACGCATATTCACTTTCAGACGATCTGATGCTGGACCGGGAAAATTTCCGTCTGCAGAGCCTTTTAGTTAAAAACGACTCAAAGTTCAAAACTTCAGACCAGATTTTAATTGAAAACCAGCCCGCAGAAATACTGCAGCTGTGTGCCAGTGTAGGTGAAGTATTTATTGAAGACAGCCGCATTGTTCCGGATGGAATTGAAACCGAAGGGATTTTAAAGGTGCGCATGCTTTACATTACGGCAAGCGACGACATGCCAATCGGCATTGCAGAAGGCGTAATTCCTTTCAGCCGCCAGATTGAAGCCGAAGGCATACACCCGGAAGATACTTATGAACTGTCTGCAGGCATCGACCAGCTGACTGTTATTCTGGCAGACAACAGCCAGGCTGACATCAAAGCCGTAATCGGGCTGAATGCCATTGTCTTCCGCCAGGAAAACAGCGCCCTGATTACCGGTATCGGCAGCCAGCCTGTCGACCTGGAACAGTATGAAAAACAGCCGGGCATCGCCGGATACATTGTAAAATCAGGAGACCGTCTGTGGGACATCGCAAAAGAACATCATACAACAGTTGCAGACGTTGTGCAGATGAACCAGCTGTCCAGCGAACATGTAAACCGTGGTGACAAGCTGTTAATTGTAAAGCAGATGGGAGCCGCAGCCAGTACATAAAATCCCTTCCCGCTCCCGAAAGCCGGCAGTCCTGCTTTCGGGAGAATATCCTTTCATTTAAATTGCTGGAAAAGTTCAAAAAAAGTTCACACATTTTTATCATTTTTCCTGCCTTTGTCCGGTTGAAATTATACATCACCCATGCTATACTATTGCGAGGAACATTGGACAAACCACAAAGGAGCCTGACATTGAAAAAATATATTACATATAACAAAAAAACAACCCGGAAAATTCTGTCTCTTCTGCTGGTATCAGCTGTCGGCATTTCTTCTTTACAGCCTGCCTTTGCCAGCCAGCGTAAATCCCAGGCACAGGATGCCAAAAAAGCCGCTGAAAGTAATTTAAATTCTGTCAATAATAATATCAGCAGCATTACCGCCAGACAGCAGGATCTGCAGAGAGAAATCAATGCACTGGATGCAGAACTGGTAGAACTTTTAGTAAATATGGATATCCTCTCAGACGAGCTGGATATAAAAGAGCAGGAAATCGTACAGGCAAATAAAGACCTGAAAACTGCCCAGCAGGAAGAAAACGATCAGTACGAACGCATGAAAAAACGAATCTGCAGCATGTATGAGCGCGGAGACAATTCTATTCTCGAAGCTCTGCTCGGCGCATCCAGCATGTCAGATTTTTTAAACCGCGTGAATTATTACAATGCCGTTTATGATTACGACAGAGAACAGCTTGAAGTATATAAAGAAACAAAACAGCAGGTTATTGATTTAAAATCCCAGCTGCTTGAAGAACAGTCCGAAATGGAGGAAATGCAGGAAAACTACAAACTCCAGGAGGCAGATTTAAAAACTATGGTAGCACAGAAAGAATCTACCATGGACGATTTCGACTCCCAGCTGTCACAGGCAAAAATCTTAGCTGCAGAATATAAAGAAACCATTCAGCAGCAGAACCAGATTATCCGGGATGAAGAAGAAAAAGAACGTATTGCAAGAGAAACTGCAGAACGTGAAGCAAGAGAAGCTGCCGCTGCAGCAGAACAGGCTGCAAGAGAAGCTGCCGCAAGGGCACAGGCTGAAGCACAGGCGCGTGCAGCACAGCAGTCAGCTGCAAACAGCACTTCTTCATCTTCCACCAGTTCCGGCACTCCTTCAGCCGGAAGCAGTACTTCCGGCAGCAGCTCATCAGGAAGCAGCTCGTCAGGAAGCAGTTCAGCAGGTACAAGTACTCCGTCTGCTCCGGCAGTCAGCCCGTCCGGTGCTACTGGAAGCGATGTGATTAACTATGCAACACAGTTTATCGGCAACCCTTATGTATGGGGCGGTACAAGCCTTACAAACGGGGCAGACTGTTCCGGTTTTGTTATGAGCGTGTATGCACACTTTGGCTATTCCCTTCCGCATAGTTCTGCTGCCCAGGCAGGATGCGGCAGAGGTGTCAGCTACAGCGAAGCCCAGCCAGGAGATATTATCTGCTATAGCGGCCATGTAGCTCTTTATATGGGCGGCGGCAGAATTGTCGGTGCACAGAGTTCCCGTACCGGTATTACGACTGCAAATGCTACTTACCGGACAATTATTGCAGTCAGAAGAATTATTAACTAACGTACAGCCTGTTATAGAAACATTTCTTTAATTTTCGCGAATAATGAACCCGATACCGTGCCTGCACAGGTATCGGGCGAAAACCGCGAATGCCAGATCCTCTGTCAGCTTAGCTGAACCGCGGTTTTGATCGTCTTCTGATTTTCTTTCTGCTCCTGACCATGTACTTCCTGTAACAGTTCAGCTCTGAATATCTTCGTCTTTTTCTCTTTTTTTCATAAATTTAACCACATCCCTTGCGAAAAACAAAAACATGGTTATAATGATACATGATACATTTATCATCGTTAAATAATTTGGAGCGTTTTTTGAAAAATCTTTCCAGCAGTCCAGGAATCATTTTTATACGCCCTGATATCAAATTCATGAATAGGATGAGGAATAATAAGATGCAGATCAAATTAGGCAGAAATGATAAGTGCTGGTGCAAAAGCGGCCGTAAGTACAAACAGTGTCATCAGTCATTTGACGAAAAAATTGCACGGATTGCAGCAGAGGGACACCAGGTTCCTGCAAGAGAAATGATTAAAAATGCGGATCAGATTGCCGGAATCCGCCAGAGCGCAAAAATAAACATAGCAGTACTGGATTATGTAGCAGAACATATACATCCGGGAATGCAGACAGAAGAAATCGATCAGATGGTTTACAGCCTGACTACCCAGATGGGAGGCATGCCTGCGCCGCTTCATTATGACGGCTATCCGAAGAGCGTATGCACTTCTGTAAACGACCAGGTATGTCATGGCATTCCCTCAAAGGATGTTATTTTAAAAGAAGGCGATATCGTAAATGTAGATGCTTCTACGATTCTGAATGGCTATTTTTCTGATTCTTCCCGTATGTTCTGTATCGGAGAAGTCAGCCCTGAGAAAAAAAAGCTGGTAGAAGTCGCAAAAGAATGTGTGTACCGCGGACTGGAAGCTGTAAAACCATGGGGTTTCCTGGGCGATATGGGACAGGCGGTTCATGACCATGCATTTGCAAACGGATATACCGTTGTCCGTGAAATCGGCGGTCACGGCGTCGGCCTGGAATTCCACGAAGACCCATGGGTCAGCTATAACAGCAGACGCGGAGAAGAAATGCTGATGGTTCCGGGCATGATCTTTACAATCGAGCCTATGGTGAATATGGGCCGTGCTGAGATTTATGTCGATGAAGAAAATGACTGGACCGTATATACCGAAGACAGAAAGCCTTCTGCACAGTGGGAAATCATGGTACTCGTCACCGAAGACGGTGCTGAGATCCTGTCATATTAATCAGAACATGTATGCGGCAGGTATATAACCGGAGAAAACGAATATGAAAAAAATACAGATTTTTGCAATGACACACAAGGCATTTACCCCTCCTCCAGATCCAGTGTATGTTCCCCTGCAGGTCGGGCGTGCCAGCCATGAGCCGCTCGGATACACTGGCGACGATACCGGAGATCATATTTCTGATTTGAACGCATACTTTAGTGAACTTACCGGTGTTTACTGGCTCTGGAAAAATAATCACGATACAGATATCATAGGCATCTGTCATTACCGCAGATATTTAATCTCAGAAGACGGCCGCCTTTACACCAATGCAGATATTGAGCGTCTGCTTGCACAATACGATATCATTGTCACCAAAAAATTAGAGCTGCGCATGTCCTATTACGATGGTTTTGCCTCTACTCACGATGAAAAAGATTTAGTGGAAACAGAACGGGTCGTCGCAGAAAAATATCCCGAATACGCAGCCTTGTTCCACGATATGGTGCATAAAAAAGAAACCTATTTTGCAAATATGATGATTTGCACAAAACAGCTGTATGACGAATACTGCACCTGGCTGTTTGACATTCTGTTTGAAGTGCGCAGACGCATTGATACATCCGGATACGATAACTACAGAAAACGGGTCTATGGTTTTTTGTCCGAATTCCTTCTGACAGTCTGGATTGTTAAAAACGGCCTGCACGTCTATGAAAGCTGTGTGGGCATGAGCGGCGAAAAACGCGAGACAAAAGAAATCAAACAGCAGATGTCCGTCTTTTTCGCACAGAATAACATAAAAGGCGCAAAGCAGTATTTCTTACAGGAACTCGAAAAACGCCCGGATGTCCTGATGGAAGCTTCCGATATTCACGGAGAACTAAAGCTGTGCATGCAGATTATTTCTACGTGCGAATATGAACAGAAGCGTGCAGAACTGACAATGCTGGACCGCGGCATGGATTTTGAAGAACTCCTTAAAGTAATGAAGGAATTAAACCGTTTTATAGAACATCTGGATGAAACTGAAGCAGCACTGCAGATTCAGGAATATGTCAGTAAGCATCCGGTTTCTGCAACTGCTGCAGAAATCGCTGCCGTTGTGGCTGGAAAATCTATTTCATGATTCCGGGAACAGACCAAAATCTGTTAAAATATTTTGCAACCGTTTCTCATATTTATGCGTTTCTATAAGTAGAAAGCAATTTCTAAATATGAAAACGGGAGGGAAATCCATATGAAAAGACAGACATTAACAATGATATCAGCCAGCATGTTATGCATATTACTGACAGTTACCGGATGCGGCAGCACTTCCGGCGGTCAGACTGCCAGTTCTGACATGAAAAACAGCATTTCTGCAGCTGCATCTGACAGCGGCACCGAAGACATTTTATTAAACGAATCATCCAGTCAGGATTCTGCAGTCCGGGACGCAGCTTCCGAAAAGATGGAATCAGATGCCGATGCTGCAGACGACAGTGCTGAAGCCGGATACGGTACTGGTATTGTCAAAAATCAAAACCAAAAGATCATCTATACTTATAACTATTCCACAGAAACAAAGGAATTCGATTCTTTTTATCAGAAAGTAACCGAAAAAACGCAGGAACTTGGCGGTTACGTGGAAAGTTCGGAAACAAACGGCAGTGTGTCCGACGGCGTAAACCGTTACGCACATATGACTCTGCGCATACCTGCAGAAAAAATGGATCAGCTGACATCCCTGCTGGACTTAGATTCTAATGTAACCTACCGCAGCCGCAGTTCTGAAAATGTCACTCTGAGGTATGTAGATTTAGAAAGCCATGTAAAAGCACTGCGGATAGAACAGAAAACCCTGCTGCAGCTGCTGGAAAAAGCTGAAAAACTGAAAGACATTATCGCCCTGCAAAGCCAGCTTACCCAGGTCCGGTACGAAATAGAATCGTATGAATCACAGCTTCGGATGTATGATAACCTGGTTGATTATAGTACGATTTACCTGGATATTTCAGAAGTAGAACGCACGACAAATGTAACGCCTGTCCGTGCATCCTTTTTTGAAGAAACTGCAGACAGATTTTCAGACAATCTGTACGCCGTAGGACAATGGCTGCGCGCATCTGCAGTCTGGCTCATAAGCTCTCTGCCCGTCCTGCTTCCATTTGGAGCAGTTCTGGCTGCTGCTGTGCTTCTGATTCGCAAACGGATAAAAAACTGGAAAAAAGGCCGTAAAAAATACACCTTCGCAAAAACTGAGGAGCAGAAGGAAGAAAACAGCAGTGATTCCGAAAATAATGAACATTAACATACAAACCGGAGTTTTATAAGGGGGTTCATTATGAAAAAACGAATAACATTCATCCCTGCTTTTGTTTTGATTTTTAGTCTGGCTGGCTGCAGTGAAAAACCGGACCCGAATAGACTTGTCACTGCATATTTTGGCGATTCAGTAACTTCGGCGGATATTACACATCACATTGGAGGAAAAACAGTTCAATGGACAGCAGCGGAAGAAGATACTGATATCCTAAGAGACTGGGCCTCTAAACTTAAATATAAACTTCTTGAATTTGAAGAAGGCCAGTCACCAGGAGACTGCGATGGCGGTGAAGTCTATGATTTTTCCTTTACTGAGGAAGGCGGCGGTTTTTCCTATGTGATCAATGGACCAGACAGCTGTTACCTGCTGATTGACGGACACTGGTTTTCCGTTAAAAACCCGTCACCTCTGCCTATAGCAGAGCCGCAGAAAGAGCAGCTGACTCTCGCAGACGTCAGACAGCTTGCAAAAAAAGGCAGTGCCCTGTCATGGGATGATTTCGAGCAGTATGAATATGAAGATACTGGTTCCGGACTTCTTATTTACCTCTATGACATTGATGAAAAATATTGCTTAATAATCGGCGGCAGTAATACAGCAAGCCCGCCTATGTATATACGATTAGTCCGCAAATCAGAAGACAGTGAATTTATTGACGATGGCGTATATATTGATATACGGTCAGAAAGCGTCGATGATTTTACCAATGGCAGGAAAAAACAAAACAGACAGACGAAATAATCCAGTCTGATACGATAGATATTTAAGCTAAAACATTTTATTCCATGGTTCATCTGGCAATAACCCCCGGGGCTGTCGCATTGAGAAAAACAGAACAAGATAGAACTGGTTTAAATCATTCTTAAACGATATCTTGTATGAGTTTTACTTCGTGCGGCAGTCCCGCTTCTCATTGTAAAGCTGCTTTTGCCGTATATACGCCCGTCAGGGTATACGCACTATTCTTGTACATGCGTCCGGTATACTTTCTTATTTTTATGGATAGCTGAATAGTTTCACCATTTTTTCATGAACAGTTATGCAGGTTCAAGTATATTAAAAACTATGTTTCCTCAATCTGCTTCTTTATTTTCCGCATAAAGATTTCTACCCTTCTTTTATCGGATTTTTCTATAAAACATTCCTGCTCCTGCCCTTCTTTTATCGGATTTTCTATAAAAAGTCTTGACATTCTCGAATATCGAGATTATAATTTCCCTATAATCTCGATATTCGAGTTAGAAACATTTTATTCCTGTTCATATGCAGAGCCGCAAAGAAAAAAGGTTCTCCGCCCGGCGTCCCTGCTAACCTTTGTATTTTGAATACCCGCATACATGACTGAAACAGGAAAAAATTTCTCCGCTCCGCAAACACATCCACTAGAACAGGGAGCTGCAAAATGCCAAGATCAAAATTTCAAACACTTACAGAGCAAATGTTTTATACACTTCTCTGCCTGAAAACCGAATGCTGCGGCATAGACATTCTGGATAAAATTCCAGCCATGACAAACAATCGTGTAAACATCGGGTCCGGTACCCTTTACACACTGCTTGAGCAGTTTTCGGATGCCGGAATGATTCGTGAAACAAAGGCAGAGGGAAGACGGCGCAGTTATATTCTTACAGATAAAGGAAAAGAAATGATAGACCGGGAATACCAGCGGATCTGCTGTCAGATAGCAGACTACCGCAGCATCTTTCGAGAGGGGGAATCAGAATGAAAAACATAAAACGCAGGTTCGAGGTATTTTCATTTTTTGACTACACAGGTATTGCAGGGCATCTGTCCAAAATGGCCGAAAAAGGCTGGCTTATAGAAAAAATATCTAACACCGGATGGGTATACCGGAAAATTGCTCCGCAAAAGCTGACTTTTTATGTCACTTATTTTCCAAATGCATCAGAATTTGACCCATGTCCTACACAAGAGCAGCAGACATTTCATGATTTCTGCCGCCACACAGGCTGGAAACTCGCTGCTGCAGCTGCCCAGATGCAGGTTTTTTTTAATGAGCAGGAAAATCCCGTTCCTATAGAAACAGACCCTGTTCTGCAGACTGCAGTAATTCATGCTGCCGCAAAAAAGAGTTTCCTGCCTGCACATCTTCTGCTGCTTTTGATTTCAGTGGTAAACATTATACT
This sequence comes from uncultured Eubacterium sp., assembly GCA_910580075.1. GTDB lineage: Bacteria > Bacillota > Clostridia > Lachnospirales > Lachnospiraceae > Eubacterium_J. Next base: position 20,732 of record CAJTVR010000065.1, read on the forward strand.
GTTTGTTCTTACCTGTTCCTCCGACCCTGTCGGCCTGCTTGCTGGCGGTACAAATTTATTTACCGGATTTGCCTGGCTTATGCTGTTTATAACAGTCATCATAGAATTGTACAGTTACTTCAGCTGGCACGCAAAAGCAAAAAAACTGGCGGCTTTTGGCGAATCTGCAGAAACCTTCAGCTTCTCCCGTATCAGGCTGTCCATTCTTGCAGCTGTATTAGCAGGATATGCTTACTGGCTGGTCACCATTTTGTGGAATGGCCCGGTATTTTGGAAAATAGCCAGCATCTGCATGATTTTATATCTTGCTGTCCTTTTCTTTGCAGTCAGCGGAATCCGGCAGCTGCTAAAACGAAAAAATGTACCGCGGAATCTTAACCGCACAATTACCCTTTTTTCCTGTTTTGTCTTATCACTTGCCATACTCAGCTCCATTACCTATACCATTCTGCGGTGTTCACAAAAAGGACTGTTCGACCGCGGCCGGGAAACTTACGAACATAACGGAGCAGTGTTTACCGTTTATCAGGACGAACTGCCGTTAACCATTGAGCATCTGCTGGGAACATCCCGTGACGGATATATAAAAGAACGCAGAAGCGATGAATCACTGCTGTTAGCCCGCTATGAAATGCGCCAGTATCCGCGCTTTGACACACCGGACTTTTCCGATCTGCCGGATCTTTCTTATGAAATTACAGAAATAAAACTGCCTGTTCTATATGAATTCTGTAAAAACAGTCTCCTAAATGCTGAACAGGATGAAACAGCGGACGGCAGAACCATATTTATAAACCATTTTGAGCCCTCCGACCCCGTACCATGGCATGCAGAGGATGCCTGGCAGCTCATCCGGGATACCGGACCGGCTGACCGGTATCTGCTCTGCTATGAAAACAGAATTGTCGATATCCGCTTCAGCTGGCAGCCGACTGAGGAGCAGATGGCCGCGGTATCAGCGCGCTTAAACCCGCCTTTCTAAAAATTTTTTCTGAATATTGTAAGATTCTGCATGTCTTTCACCGGATATATAAATATAAATCAGAAACCGGCTCACTGCCCGCGCAAATAAACCATGAGGTGCAGAATTATGAAAGCTAATGAAAAAAATTTTATCACACTCATCCGCCGTAAAAAAGAAGCTGGCATTCTTTATGTGATCGACACATATGGCAGATATTTAAGAACCATTGTCAGTAAACGGCTTTTTGCATTACCTGACCAGACAGATGAATGCATGAATGATATTTTTCTGGGCATCTGGAAAAATATTGACAGTTTTGATGAATCGAAAGGCAGTTTTAAAAGCTGGGCTGCGGGCATTGCGCGCCTGGAAGCTATTGAATATCTGCGCAAAGCCAGCCGGGAGCTGCAGACAGCCAGCCTGGACGGCCTGGAACTGCCACAGGAAGACGTTCATCTGCTGGCACTTGTAGAACAGGAACTTTCGGAAGAGACCCAGGCCCTTTTATCCTGTTTAAAACCAGAAGATCAGGAGCTGTTTCTCCGGGTTTACGCATACGAAGAAAAGCCGGAAGAAGTCAGTACAAAAATGGGGATCACAAGAGACAGCCTCTACGTGCGCCTTTTTCGCGGCAAAAGAAAAATACGCATGACCGCTGCCAGCAGAAAGGAGATTTGACTATGAATAAGGATTTGTACACACTTGCAAACTGTATCCATGCTTCTGACGATTTTGCAGAAGAAGCATCTGGCAGATTTCCAGATAAAAAATACAAGCGCAGCGTCCTTGCAGCGGTCCGCAGTGAAAAGCAGCCCGCAGCCCGGAAGCGTCTGGCCACAGCCGCTGCCTGTCTTGCCGTTATCGCTGCCGCTGCCGGCATTTTCCGCAGCGAAGTCCAGGCCGCTATCGAACAGATTCATTACAGCATCAGTTCGGCTTTAGGGCTTGGAAACAGTGCAGCCCGCTATACAGAAGTCGTACATACTTCTGTCAGCAGCGGAGGTTATATTGTTACGCTGCAGGAAGCCCTTGCAGCTTACGGAACACTATATGTCACATATACCGTCGAGCGTGAAGACGGCAGTCCGGTTATGCCGGAAAATGATTATTTCCAGCTTGATTCAAAACTTCTGATCAATGGAGAACCCGTGCGGAACAGCAGCGGCACTTCCTCAGGTTTTCTGGACGAGGAGAAAAAAATATGGAGAACCCTTCTTTCGTGCGGCACCGAAGGCACAGACCTTTCCAGTGAAAATACTTATGAATTGAAATTATCTGATCCCCAGCTGGCAGAACGCGGAACATGGGAATTTAAATTTAAAGCAGACGGTTCAGAACTCTATGCAGACACAAAAACCATGGCTCTTAATGATCAGTACGTACTGCCAGACGGTGTTGTTGTAACTTTAGACGAACTGAGTTTAAATAAAATCGAACAGCGGATTACATTTCACCTTACGAACAGCACATGCATCCAGTATGACGATTTTCAGCTGGAATTCAAAGACGACCAGGGACGGACCGCTGTATTCCAGACCGGCACTTGCGGAAACGGGAAAGGCATTCTGGTAAATTCATATGTGCCAGCCAAAGACTCTCCTATAAGAACCTGGATTGCCGAAGATGCAAAAACACTTTACGTAACCGCCTATCTGACAGATATGCCTGAAACCGACGGGCTGAATCCTGATGACTACAAGGTTCAGACTGGAGAAACAGCTGTCTGGGATCTGACAAACCTGGAATCAGGCATCCGGTAATACATTCAACTGTGCCCGGCAGCAGAATGACCACGCGCTGGCCATCTCTGCTGCCGGCAAAAGCCTGTGTTATTTTTTCACAGCCATTGTCTCAAGCCACTCTGCCACAGCATCCTCATCGTTGCTTCCAATAACGCCCGTAGCAGCAGCTTTCAGCTCATCCACTGCATTTTCCACCGCATAACATTCATCTGCTGCTTCGAACAAGTCGATATCATTTCTTCCGTCGCCAAACACAGTCATCCTCTCACACTGCAGCAGCTTTTTCAGCTGTAATGCTGCATTTGATTTTGATGCTTCCTGCGGCATGATTTCCAGCCACTGTTCGCCAGAATAAATATCGTTCTGATAAACAGCATGATAACTGTCTTTATATTTTTCATAAATCGGTTCTAATTTCTGTGGATCATCAATGCATGTTATATAAAAGCAGTTTCCTGAAATCAGCTGCTCAGATGTACTGACCGGATTTGATCTTCTGTCTCCTTTTCTCGTTTCCAGAAATTCTCTGGCACCTTTTGAGCATTTATCCGACAAAAAAGAAAATTTTTCCATTCCATCAATATATGAATATACAATTGGATATACCTCATGATAAAGCAGGTCTTCAAAAACTTCTCTTACACTTTCATCAAAATAATTCGCAATCAAAATCTCTTCCGTCTCATTATCCATCACAAATGCACCATTATAAACAATCAGGGGTATTCTGGCATGAAGTCCCTTTGTTACTTTTTTTGCAGTTACAAGTGATCTGGCCGTCGCATAAGAAAATTTGATTCCCTGTTCAGTCAGACTGTTAATGACCCTGTTTGTATAATCCGACGTAAACTGTCCGCTTCGAAGCAGAGTGCCGTCCAAATCGGAAACATACAATGTTTTTTTGTGTTCTGCGTCCTTTTCCATGGCTGCTGACTGCACTGATTTTTTACTGCTCATTACAGATTTCACTCCTCTCTGATCCGCTCATATTTTCCCTGCCGGCTTATCCTCTCTTTTCCGCCCAGCGTCTGGATCATCATAATCATACAAAGTACCTTATATACGCAATGCCCTTCATTCATATAATGCCATTTAACGCAGGCAAAATTCTGCTTTCGGATATGCTTTTTCTAAAAGACTTCTTGCAGGCTTATACAAATAGCACGGTTTCAATTTTATCTGCCCGGCTCTCACATATCCTGAATCTATCAGCTTTTGTTTCATTTGCTGTACATAGCCATACAAATCCTCAAATTCGCAGCATATCGTAATAACGACCGACATCGCTGTATCTATTCCTGAAATATCCCGCCTTTCCAGAGGAATGTATAAATCAAAGTCGCCATATGCAACAGAAATATCCGGACAGACATTGCTGGCAATTTCTTCAATCCTCTTATAACAAATCTCTCTTTCCCTGTCCTGGGATACAACAATTTTTGCAGAAGGAACTTTCAGATAAGGAAATACCTCTCTTGTTAAGTCACCGTAATACACAGGATAAATGTAGCTGAGTGCTTTGAGCTGTTCCATGATCGAGCGTGATTTTTTTTCATAAATATTCTTCAGCTCCTTTAACAGAAACGGAACAAGCGCATAAACATCATCACAGAGCTCCTTTAACTCCTGAAACAGCAATTCATCATCCGTCCCGCTTCCCGTTGCTATCTCTTCCAAACGGATGTTAAACTGCTGCGAACCTAAATTACGGCTGGCTGCACTGGCACTCAGGTACATAACGCACAGCTGATTTAAGCTGATTCCTTCCCTTTCGGCCTGTTCAGATAAAATCTGATGAAGCGATTTTGATAATCTGAGTTTTATATTACCGGAATAATCATCTAGATCTTTCATAAAATCTCCATTCAATTTATTATTGACATCATATACGACATCATTAATCATATCATACCCCCGTATATGATGTCAATAGGAATTAAGCGCTCTTACTAATTTTAATTCTTATTTCATAATATTTTAATTCCTGCTTCCATACCTTGGTTTTGACTTCTAATTCCATATCATAACGGCTTTTGATTCTTAATCCGTATCTTCATTCTGTTTTGACTTCTGATTTCCATATCATAACGGCTTCACATGATATATAATTCCCGAAAAAATCCAGATAAGCTTCAGCTTCTCCAAAATTATTGCCAGCCAGCAGAACACATAACTTAAATCGGACAAAAAGAAGCTGTCACACTAAGCAAAAAAATACAAGATATAGTATTTAAGTAACATTTAAACCAGCTATATCTTGTATCAATTTTCTTAGTGCAGCAGCCCCTTAAAATCATAAATTACCCAGATGCAGAATGAAAAACCTGTTCCTTCTAATGTTCCGCTTGAAAAAAACTGAAATTTCTAAGTATTATACTTCGGTACAGCAGCATAAAACTGACTCAAACCTGATGCCTGAACGTTCCACCAAGTCTGCTGCTGCGACACTGACAAGCACCTTTTGGAACTTCTGCATTTTCCATAGCCCCTTGCACCATCCGCCTCCCGAATCTCTTTACCGCCAGTCTGACAAAAGCATAAATTCACCCTGTCTCAGCTGCCCCCTGAACCTCTTTACCAGCAGTCTGTCAGAAGCATAAATTCACCCTGTCTCAGCCGCCTCCTGAATCTCTTTACCGCCAGTCTGACAGATACATAAATTCATCCAGTACCAGCCAGGCGGAGAAATTTTTTCCTTTTTCTGCGACTCCGTAGAACAGTTAGAAATTCTTAATTTT
>CAJTVR010000066.1 GCA_910580075.1 uncultured Eubacterium sp.
CTGTTTTTCACAAAAAGTCACATGGACTCTATCAGGGGTTCTGAATAGTTACAAATGTAGAAAAGAAGAAAAGGAAGGCGGATATTATGTATATAAAAGGTGTGAATCTGGGAAACTGGCTTGTTTTGGAAAAGTGGATGAGTCCGGCGCTGTTTGACGGAACCACAGCGGAGGATGAATATTATCTGCCAGTGCAGCTTTCTCCTGAAGTCTATGAAGCGCGGATCAGAGTACACCGCAGCGAGTATATATCGGAAAAAGAGATTTTGCCTGCATTAAGCGGATGGGAATGAATGCCGTGCGGATTCCGGTACCATATTTTGTCTTCGGTGACCGGGCACCGTTTATTGGATGCATTGAGGAGCTGGACAAAGCATTTGCATGGGCTGGGAAATATAACCTGAAAATTCTGATTGACCTGCATACAGCTCCGCTTGGCCAGAACGGTTTTGATAACGGCGGAATCTCCGGTGTCTGTAAATGGAGCCAGACGCCGGATGAAGTGGAATTTGTCCTGCATGTGCTGGAAAAGCTGGCACAGCGTTATGGAAAACACGAATGCCTGCTTGGTATCGAACCGATCAATGAGCCGGTTACAGAACCTATGTGGGAAAGCATGGATGTTCAAAAACGTTATCCTCCGGTGGACCCGGAACTGGCAGCAGGCAGCAGACCGAATACACTGGAATTTCTGCATCAGTTTTATACAGATGCTTACCCGGATCCGCCGTCAAATGAGCGAAGACAAATTTGTGGTATTTCATGACGGGTTTCAGATGAAAATATGGAAGGATTTTCTGACTCAGAGTAAATTTAAAAACGTTATGCTGGATACACATCTTTATCTGATGCTGGCAGAACTCGATGGCTGTGAACAGAGCGTTGAAGGCTATCAGAACTATATCCGCGAACATTTTGCCAGAGATTTTGCGCAAGTGCAGGAATATGTTCCTGTAATCTGCGGCGAATGGTGCATGTTTAATTCGTATGCGGCAGGCGTGGATACGCATGGCGGGCAGAGTATGCTGAATGGACTGGATTTTTCTGAAAACACGGAAAAATTTACACCGGATGAGAAAAAGGAAATCTACCAAAATATTGTTTCCGAACAGCTTCAGGCATGGAAGGCGGGGAGCGGATATTTTTACTGGAACTATAAGCTGCTGCTGGATACCGTCAATGATCCGAACTGGATTGGATGGGATAGCTGGGATTTAGGAAAGAGTGCTGACCTGGGGTGGTTTCCGGCAGACGGAAACTGCTAAGAGTTTTCTGGAGCGGGGCCGGGAGGGAGGTGTTAACCGGACGCCAGGCGGAACAGAAAAAAGAAAAAGTATCTCTTCCCGGCGTCCGGCTGAAATCAGCAAAAACTGGCCGCGCATACAGTTTGCAGGCGGAACAGAAAAAGTATCTCTTCCCGGCGTCCGGCAGGAATCATCATACACCGCCTACAAAAAATGTCAAAATTTATCATTGACATTTCCAGCATTCTGTTGTATTGTTACTAAGAGTTAGATTTGAGAATTCGAAAATTGCATACGGTTTTTCTCTTATTCAGAGTGATGGAGATACATAGGATCTGTGAAGTCACGGCAACCCCCTAAAATAGCGGAAGGTGCCAGCCTGAGCGAGTAATCGAACAATAAGAGGATTTGATTATTTAACCCAGATTTCAGGTCCGCTTTTTGAGCGAGCCTGTTTTTTATTGTGGAAAACGCAGTAAAAGCAATGCAAAGAACAGGAACTTTTTAACACATCCCGTGCTTTGTAAGGGATCATGAATGAATCAAATGAAAGGAAAAAGTATGGAAAAATTGTTATTTACTTCAGAATCAGTAACAGAGGGGCATCCTGACAAAATGTGCGATGCCATATCCGATGCAGTACTTGATGCATGCATGGAGCAGGACCCGATGAGCCGTGTTGCCTGCGAGACAGTCAGCTGTACAGGATTTGTGCTTGTAACAGGAGAGATTACAACAAAAGCACAGCTTGATATTCCGGCTATTGTCAGGAAGACGGTTGATGAGATTGGCTATAATGATGCGAAAACAGGTTTTGACTGTAATATATGTGCAGTTTTTTCGGCTATAGACCAGCAGTCTGCTGATATCGCAATGGGAGTAGATAAGGCGCTGGAAGCAAAAGAAAACAAAATGACAGACGAAGAGCTGGAAGCAATCGGAGCCGGAGACCAGGGCATGATGTTTGGATATGCGTCAAATGAGACAGAAAGTTTTATGCCGTATCCGATTTCCCTGGCACACAAATTAGCGCTTCAGCTTACTAAGGTGCGCAAGGACGGCACGCTTTCTTATCTGCGTCCGGACGGAAAGACACAGGTATCGGTAGAATATGATGAGGCAGGACAGCCAAAGAGACTTGAGGCAGTTGTCTTATCTACACAGCATGATGCAGATACAGCACAGGAGCAGATACATGCAGATATTATGAAATATGTGTTTGACCCGGTTATTCCAAAAGAAATGATTGATTCGGATACGAAGTTCTTTATCAATCCGACTGGAAGATTTGTAATCGGCGGACCGCAGGGAGATGCAGGACTGACTGGCCGCAAGATTATTGTAGATACATATGGCGGATATGCACGTCATGGCGGCGGTGCATTTTCGGGCAAAGACTGTACAAAAGTAGACCGTTCTGCAGCATATGCGGCACGTTATGTAGCGAAGAATATCGTAGCAGCCGGACTGGCAGATAAATGCGAAATCCAGCTGTCTTATGCAATCGGAGTCGCACAGCCGACATCTGTAATGGTAGATACATTTGGTACAGGTAAACTGGCAGACGACCGTCTTGTTGAGATTGTAAGAGAAAATTTTGACCTTCGTCCGGCTGGAATTATAAAAATGTTAAATTTAAGAAGACCGATTTACAAGCAGACGGCTGCTTACGGCCATTTTGGAAGAAATGACCTGAACCTGCCGTGGGAAGCGCTTGATAAAACGGAAGTACTGAAAAAATATATGCCTCAGGCATAAAACGGGGCTGCCGCATTAAGAAAAATGATACAAGATATAGTTTGCTTAAATCGTTCTTTTGCATGATCTCTTGTATATATTCTGCTTAGTGCGGCAGCCTTACCTTTTTGCTTTATATCGCAGCTGCGACATATTTTAGAAAAAATTAAGAATCTTTTCCGTGAAATTTTATATGAAATTACAAACCACATGATATAATAGCTGTGAATGGAAGCACGCATAACAGGTGAACTGCTGCGGTGTGTCAGGGTCCGTCGCAGTTATTTTTTTTATAGGAGTATTTCATATGAAGATGAGCACAAAACTGATTATTTCTTTCTGCGTTATGGTATTTATGCCGATACTGCTTGCTGGATTTGCGTTTTTTATGATCCGGGTGGTTCAGATGAACGCATCAGGCAGTCAGAGCGGAATTGACATCGGCTCGCTGACTTTCCAGATTGATAATTCACAAATCGGGGTTCTGGTAGAAGATATGGCGGTCTGCATCGTAATAATCCTTGTTGTTACTGCACTGTCGATTACAGCATGGATTTATAAGGGCATTGTTACGCCAATCTATAAACTGGAAGAAGCCGCTCAGAATATCAAAGAGGGCAATCTGGATTTTACGGTTGAGGCTGAGAGTGACGACGAAATGGGCAATCTGTGCCGCAATTTTGAAGATATGCGTCTTCGCCTGAAAGAGTCCGCAGAGGAAAGCCTGGAGGCGGAAAAGCAGAACCGTATTCTGATTAGCAATATTTCCCACGATTTGAAAACGCCGATCACAGCGATTAAAGGCTATGTGGAAGGCATTTTAGACGGTGTGGCAGACACGCCGGAAAAAGTAGATAAATATATGCGCACGATATACAGCAAAGCGATAGATATGGACCGTCTGATTAACGAGCTGACGCTGTATGCTAAAATAGATACAAACCGGATTCCGTATGACTTTAAAAGAATGAAGGCAGCGGATTATTTTGACGACTGCATTGAAGAAATCGGACTGGGCCTGGAAACAGAGCATATCGGCCTGTCTTATTTTAACTATGCGGGAGATGAGGTAGAAATTATTGCCGATCCGGAACAGTTAAAACGCGTCATTAATAATATTATCGGAAATTCCATAAAATATATGGACAAAGAACACGGTCTGATTAATATCCGCGTCAAAGATGCAGGGGATTTTATACAGATAGAAATCGAAGATAACGGAAAAGGCATTGCTCAAAAAGACCTGCCGTATATTTTTGACCGTTTTTACCGGACAGATGCTTCCCGGAATTCAGCAACCGGAGGCAGCGGCATCGGCTTATCTATAGTAAAGAAAATCGTAGAGGACCATGGAGGCAAAATATGGGCAACCAGCAAAGAATTTACTGGTACTGTCATGTATTTTGTAATACGCAAATATCAGGAGGTTCCAAATGAATAAAATATTGATTATTGAAGATGAAATGGCGATTGCGGAATTGGAAAAGGATTACCTGGAACTGAGCGGTTTTCAAGTAGAAATGGAAACAGACGGAAAGCAGGGACTTAAAAAAGCACTGGAAGAAGATTACAGCATGATTATACTGGACCTGATGCTTCCGGGAATGGACGGCTTTGAGGTCTGCCGGCAGATTCGCGGTCATAAGAACCTGCCTATATTAATGGTATCTGCAAAAAAAGATGATATTGATAAAATCCGGGGGCTTGGACTCGGCGCTGATGACTATGTAACTAAACCATTTTCTCCAAGCGAGCTGGTTGCAAGGGTAAAAGCGCATCTGGCGAGATATGAACGCCTGATTGGAAGCGGCGTGCCTCAGAATGACATCGTGGAAATCCGCGGAATCCGCATTGATAAAACAGCAAGGCGTGTCTGGATTAACGAAGAAGAAAAACAGTTTACAACAAAAGAATTTGACCTGCTTGTATTCCTGGCCCAGAATCCAAACCGTGTGTTTACCAAAGATGAGCTGTTTAAGGAAATCTGGGATATGGAATCGGTAGGGGATATTGCTACAGTAACGGTGCATATTAAGAAGATTCGTGAAAAGATAGAGCTGAATACGGCAAAACCGCAGTATATAGAAACAATCTGGGGGGTCGGGTACCGGTTTAAAATGTGAAGGGAGGCTGGATGACGGGGTTGGAGAGAGTATAGTTACCCGGACGCCGGGCGGAGAAACTTTTTCCTTTTTCTGTGACTCCGGAGAACAGTTAGAAATTCTTAATTTTCTGCCTGGTATCCAGGATTTGGGGCTCTCTGCCTTCCGCTGCAGAAAACTTCGAAGCCCCAAAAGGTGCCTGCCCACCTCCCCCTCCCCCACTCAAAACAGCATTGGAGGTAAATCAAATGGCGCAGACTTTAAATATACTATACGAAGATGCATCCCTCATCGTCTGCATCAAACCGCCCGGCACAGCATCGGAGACGAGAAAAAGCGGGCAGCAGGATATGGTAAGCCTGGTTCGCAATTACCGTTATAAAAAAGGCGAAGAACCCTATGCAGGCCTCATTCACCGTCTTGACCAGCCCGTGGAAGGCATACTGGTCTTTGGGAAACATGCTTCTGCTTCTGCGGCCCTGAGCCGTCAGCTTGCACAGGGAAAATTCACGAAAATATATCTGGCGGTTACAGAAGGGAACATGCCCGGCCGGGAAGGAAAACTGTGTGATTTTCTAAAAAAAGACAGCCGCAGCAATACTTCCTTCACTGCATCAGAAGATGATCCGCAGGCGAAAAAGGCAGAACTGCTTTACAAGGTGCTGGATACCGGCGCAGAGCATCATCCGGTGCAGAATCTGGTACGTATTCAGCTGCTGACAGGGCGGCATCATCAGATACGTGTCCAGATGGCGCATGCTGGATCGCCGCTATTAGGAGATCTGAAATACGGACGGCAAAAAGATCTGCAAAAGAACCGGGAACACAGCGGGCTGTGCCTTTGTGCCTGCGGGCTGTCATTTGTTCATCCCGTTACCAAAAAGAAATTAAAATTTCAAATCCGTCCGTCGCATCCTGCATTTCAAAAGTTTTTAGCAGCAGAGGGGCAGATTCCAGGAGAATGGTAATTTTACTAAAAAGTGACAGGATGTAAAGCAGGCGGGAATACATAATGGAGAATCAAACCAGACATACTCTTTGTATGAGATGGTATGAAAGAGATCAGGTAAAAAAAGTATTTTTATTATCAGGAGTTACGCTGGCAGTTTATCTTTTTATGAGATTTATGCTGCCGATAGTGATTCCTTTTTTGTTAGGCGGACTTCTGGCTGTGCTGCTGAATCCGGTTGTGGAAAGGGTGGTGAACAAAACCGGCAGGGGCAGGAGTATGATTTCTATGATCATTGTAACAATCGTGCTGGCAGCAGCCGGGGCCTTATGTTATTTTGCAGGATGCGCAGTCTGTGACCAGCTGTCTGAACTGGCGAAAAATGCAGAGTCAATAGAGAACAGTATCCGGGATTTGTGGTGCGACGGCTGTGCCAGAGTAGAAGAGAGCTTTGGGGTACAGCTGGGTGAAGCGGAGCAGATGTTTGCCAGAATGCAGAATAAAGTAAAGACCGGATTCCAGTCGCGGACACTGCCGTATCTTTTGAAAAATTCTGTGACATTTGCCCGGATCATGTTTGCAGGGATAGGCGTTACGCTGGTTTCCGTGATTTCAGGCATGCTGATTTTAACAGATTATCCTCAGATATCCAGTGCGGTTCATAAATCTGAAATCGGAAAACTGGCCGTGCAGGTAAAACAGCATGCAAAAGCAGCCGGAGGGACTTATCTGAAAGCACAGATTATAATTCTGCTGATTATCAGCCTTATTTGTGTGGCAGGGCTGTTTTTGACAGGAAATCCGTATGCGGTGTTAGCCGGCATGGGAATCGGCGTCTGCGATGCGCTTCCGTTTATTGGAACAGGGACGATCTTTGTCCCGTGGATGATTATAGATATTCTCAATGGGAAATATGTTATGGCAGCAGTGTACGGGATTTTGTATATTATATGCAGTTTTGTGCGCCAGCTGTTAGAGCCGAGGCTGATTGGAGCACGGTTAGGGTATCCGCCGATTGTTGTGCTGATGAGCATTTACATCGGTATTCATGTGTATGGAGCGGGCGGGGTGCTGACAGGTCCTGCATCAGCTTTTCTGATTTACGAATTATATACAGCATGCCGCACAGCTATGGAAAAATAGCGCTTCTTGCTTGACATCCGAAGAATATGACGCTAGAATAAATCGGTATACAGGTTGTTTGATAACTTAAAATAAAAGGAGAATGGAAATGGCAAAGGACAAAAAATTAGTAGAATCCATTACCAGCATGCAGGAAGACTTTGCACAATGGTATACCGATGTAGTAAAAAAGGCAGAACTGATAGATTATTCTTCCGTAAAAGGATGCATGATTATCAAACCGGCTGGTTATGCACTCTGGGAAAATATCCAGAAAGAATTGGACCGCCGCTTCAAAGAAACAGGCGTCCAGAATGTATACATGCCGTTATTTATTCCAGAAAGCCTGTTAAATAAAGAAAAAGACCATGTGGAAGGATTTGCGCCGGAAGTGGCATGGGTTACCCATGGCGGGCAGAGCGAGCTGCAGGAAAAGCTCTGTGTCAGGCCGACTTCCGAAACGTTATTCTGTGATTTTTATAAAAATGATATCCAGTCTTACCGCGATCTGCCAAAAGTATATAACCAGTGGTGTTCTGTTGTAAGATGGGAAAAGGAAACAAGACCGTTTCTGCGTTCACGGGAATTTCTGTGGCAGGAAGGACATACTGCCCATGCAGACGCAAAAGAAGCGCAGGAACGCACAGAACAGATGTTAGAAGTATATGCTAAATTCTGTGAAGAAGTGCTGGCAATTCCGGTAATCTGCGGACAGAAAACAGAAAAAGAAAAGTTTGCAGGCGCTGAAGCAACATATACAATCGAAGCGCTGATGCATGACGGAAAGGCTCTGCAGTCAGGAACGAGCCATAATTTCGGAGACGGATTTGCAAAAGCGTTTGGCATTCAGTATACAGATACAAATAACCAGCTGCAGTATGTACATCAGACCTCCTGGGGACTGAGCACCCGTATTATCGGGGCTATTATTATGGTACACGGAGATGATTCCGGCCTTGTTCTTCCGCCGGCAATCGCACCGACACAGGTTATGGTCGTTCCGATTCAGCAGCAGAAGGAAGGCGTGTTAGAAAAAGCAAACGAGCTGTATGAGACATTAAAGGCGGATTTCCGCGTAAAAGTGGATGACAGCGAAAAGAGTCCGGGCTGGAAATTTGCAGAGCAGGAAATGCGCGGAATTCCGGTACGTATCGAAATAGGACCGAAAGATATTGAAAAAGGTCAGTGCGTGCTGGTGCGCAGGGATACACGGGAAAAATATCAGACAGCACTGAGTGATGTTACGGCAGAGCTTGACAGGCTTTTGAAAACCATTCAGGCCGATATGTTTGAACGGGCAAAAGCACACAGGGATTCCCACATTTCGGACGCATCTGATTACAGTGAATTTAAAGAAGCGCTTGAAAAGAAACCTGGATTTATCCGGGGTATGTGGTGCGGCGAACAGGCATGTGAGGATAAAATCAAAGAAGAGACAGCAGCTACATCGCGCTGCATGCCGTTTGAACAGGCTCAGATTTCGGATGTATGTGTCTGCTGCGGAAAGCCGGCGAAAAAGTTAGTGTTCTGGGGTAAGGCATATTAAAATTCTGATATTAAAAAGGAAGTGCTGGACATTAAGACGGATACAAAAATACAACTCCCTCAGAAGGTAAAGTTCATACTGGAAAAACTGGCCGGACACGGGTATGAAGCCTATGCGGTAGGCGGATGTGTCCGCGACAGCCTGCTGGGCAGAATACCAAAAGACTGGGATATTACGACATCAGCGCTCCCGCTGCAGGTAAAAGCATTATTTCCAAGAACCATAGATACGGGGCTGGCGCATGGCACCGTCACAGTGATGCTCGGCCGTGAGGGTTATGAAGTAACGACATACCGGATTGACGGCGAATATACAGACGCCAGACATCCCAGAGAAGTCATTTTCACCCCGAGCCTTCTGGAAGATTTAAAGCGTCGTGATTTTACGATTAATGCCATGGCCTATAACGAACAGGATGGGCTGGCCGATGCATTTGACGGTGCGGGAGACCTGCGCAGAGGCATTATAAAATGCGTAGGGAATCCGGCAGACCGTTTTCGGGAAGATGCGCTGCGCATGCTGCGGGCTGTCCGGTTTGCAGCACAGCTTGGGTTTGGCATTGAGAACCAGACGCAGAATGCCGTAAAAGAGCTGGCAGGAAATCTAAAAAAAATCAGCGCGGAACGGATTCAGGCTGAATTAGTGAAACTGGCCGTTTCCCCGCATCCAGAACGCATGCGGGATCTTTATGAACTGGGCATTTCCAGAATTATCCTGCCGGAATTTGATTCTATGATGGAGACAGAGCAGAATCATCCGCATCACTGTTACAGTGTCGGAGAACATACGATATACAGCATGCAGAATACAGGGCCTGATAAAGTGCTGCGCCTTGCCATGCTGTTTCATGATATTGCGAAACCGTCCTGCATGACGACAGATGCAGACGGGACCAGCCATTTTCACGGGCATCCGGAGAAAAGTGCGCTGCTTGCAGAAAAGATTTTCAGAAGGCTGAAATTTGACCGCAGTACAATGGATGCCGTATGCGCCCTTGTGCGCTGGCACGATTATAATCCGCCTCTGTCAGAAAGAGACATACGAAGGGCAGTCAGGAAAGTCGGACTGGAGCAGTATCCGGCTTTGTTTGCAGTAAAAAGAGCCGATATATTAGCACAGAGCATGTACCAGCGCACAGAAAAAATGGAATATCTGGATGAATATGAGAGGCTTTATCATCTGATACAGGAAAAAGGCGACTGCCTGAGCCTGAAGCAGCTGGCTGTAACGGGCCGTGATATTATGGAGCTGGGTATCAGACAGGGAAAAGAAGTAGGCGGAATTTTAAACATGCTGCTGGACCTGGTTTTAGAAGATCCTGAGAAAAATGAGCGCAGCTTTCTGCTGTACAAAGCACGGGAATATATGGATGAAATACATTGGATTTAAAGGACAGTGAGATGAAGATGAACATAAGAGGATATATGAACACTGCCCGGATTCTGCTTCCGGTTCTGCTGCTTGTGCTCTGCATTTTTTTGTTTCAGAGCAGGAACATGCAGAAAAATGAAATAAAGCAGTTAAATGAAAAGCTGGAAGAAATGGAGCGCAGCCAGCTTGAAATAGATACAATTAAAGAAGAAGTAAGGCAGATTTCCCGGTATTCCGTTACAGAGTATCATTATACTGCGATCATTTGTTTTTCAGAGAAAAATAAAATCTATGGATTTGAGATTCCGCTGACAGGAAATAATTTTATTGCTACGATTGACGGGAAAATGAATATCGGCATCAATGGGGATGATGTTGCCTTTACGGAAACAAAGGATGCAGAAGGTAAAGTAACACAGGTAAAGCTCACGATTCCGCATTCCGAAATACAGGATAATTATACAGAAGCAGACTCGCTTAAAATTTATGACGAAAAGAACAATATTTTCAATCCGGTAAAAGTATCAGATTACAATGACAGAATTGTGGAAGCTGAAGAGATCGAAAAAAAGAAAGTACTGGAAAGTGATATTCCGGACCAGGCAGATGAAAGAGTCCGTTATCTGCTGGTATCCCATTTTCAGGCATTATATGGCAGTGATGTAAAGATTATATGCGAATTTCAGACTGCGGCAGCAGACAGCTGATAGAAACAGGAATATTCAGGCACCTCTCCTCATAAGATGAATGGACACGTTAATGCGTGATTTTTCATCTTATTGGAGGGGTGTTGCTGTGTATAACCGGACAGATATTATTTTAGAAGCGTATCCATTTGAATTTACTGATATACAAAAAGGCAGGGGTGTTCACATATGCCTGTGTCAGGACGGCAGCAGAAAAATACTGAAAGAATTCTCAGGTTCATCTTTAAAAGCCGGGCTGCTGGACCGTTTCCTGAAATACTTAAAAAACCATGGAAGTACTGCAGAACAGATTTTATACACAAAAGATGAACAGGTGCTGTTTACTGACATAGATGAAACGCGTTACTATATGCGTACATGGTTTGAAGGCAGGGAGTGTGATACGAGAAACCGCGAGGATGTTTTGAATGCAGTACGAAGGCTCGCTGCTTTTCACCTGGACACGGCCGGCTTTCAGGAAGATCTTCCCCAGATTATGTGCCGGACTCCGGATTTTTTAAGCCAGGAATATGACAGACATACGCGGGAACTGCATAAAGTACGCAATTACATAATGACAAAAAAGAAAAGAAATGAATTTGAAACAAGTTTTCTAAACGAATACAGCTATTATTTAAAGCAGGCGGACGATGCCGTTTACAGGCTGCGGAACATGGACAAAGAACCTGACGGACAGTTTTTTGGCATCTGTCACGGCGATTACAGCCAGCATAATCTGCTGTTTACCGCAGACGGACCGGTGATTATTAACTATGAACGCTTCTGCAAAGATGCCTATATCAGTGATTTTGCTCATTTCTTTCGTAAGATTATGGAAAAGCATAACTGGAATACAGGACTTGGCATGGATTTAATCAGCGCCTATGACAAAGTACGCAGGCTGGACCGCTGGGAACTGCAGCAGCTCGGGGTGCGGATGGTGTATCCTGAAAAATTCTGGAAAGTGGCCAATCATTATTTTAATTCTAAAAAAAGCTGGGCAAATAACAGGGACAGTGAAAAACTGAACAAAATCTGTGCACAGGAAAAAGAAAGAACAGAGTTTTTAAAAATACTGACCTATTTTGTGCAGGGGTGAACGGAAAGGAGGGACGCTTAAATCTGAAAAATAAAAAGATCATCATGTTCCGGAGGTCTTTGCAGCCGGAGTGCAAAGACCTGTCTGAACTGTTATCTTAAAGGTCATAAAAATTCATCCATAATAAGACGAACGCTTGCACTGGCTAAATGTCCATGCTATAATAGGTAAATGATTAAAAGCAAAGGGAAGTGGAAATACATGAAAAAACAGTCTGTTAATATAATCTTTATGATATTTGCGATGCTCTTTCTGACATCCTGCGGCATGTCAGGGCCAGGCAGTCTGACGAAGCGGGAAAATACAAACGAAGCAGCTGCGGCAAACACTGCGAAACAGGCAGAGCAGGAAGGGGAACAGAGCACAGCAGATATACCGGATTTGAATCAGACATATTACTTAATTGTTAAACACGATACTGTAAATTATCAGATTACATTGATGGATCTGGCGAAGGCAGAAGAAATCTGCTATGAATACACAGACGGGACGGAATTTTTTGACAAATATGGCAATTATGCTCTGAGCAGTGAATTCAGCGAAGGAAAGCTGGCTGTGATCGAGCGGCTGAACAGCAACGATACTCTCGGGGCAATTGCGTTTACGGATGATACCTGGGATTATGAAGACGTACACAATTATTCTGTCAGTGCTGCAAAAGACCGCATTGATATTGCCGGGACAGTTTATCAGTTTGATACATTTATGAAGGTCTTTTCAGACGGAGCAGAGACGGGGATTTCTGCAATCGGAGACAATGATATTTTAAATGTTTACGGCATCGGACGCAAAGTATATGCGATTGTCATTAAAACAGGCCATGGGATGCTTGCTTTAACGAATACGGAACTGTTTGAAGGCGGCTGGGTCAATCTGGGCACGAAAGTGTATTCAAAGATTACGAAAGACATGACCATGGAGCTGCCGGAAGGTATTTATGAATTTTCAGTGGCAAACGACGGTTATGGAGATTCGGGAGAAATCCGTATCCGAAGGGATAAAACTACGACCATTGACTTAAACGATTACAAGGGTGAAGGACCGAAAATGTGCAGGGTTACGTTTGACGTAGGCGTAAAGGGCGCGGTTCTGACAATTAACGGCAAAAAAATCAGCTATTCCAAACCGATGGAATTAAAATACGGGGTATATACGCTTGGCGTCTACGCAAAAGGGTATGATGAATGGAAGAAACAGATGGTGGTGAATTCGCCAAAAGCAAATATTGAAATTCTGCTGAGTGAAGATACAGGGGACCAGACAGAAGAAAGTTCACAGTCCGCTTCGGCAGATACCCAAAATCAGGATACTGGTACGAACAGCAGTACAAGTACAGGAAATTCGAATAAAACAGGATCAAACACCAGTAAGACATCAAAAGGCAGCCGCGCAGGGAGCAGAGCTGGCTCAAAAGCCGGATCTTATACAGGCAGCAGTTCGTCAGACAGTTCCGACAGTAACAGCGGGGACGGTTCGCTTGCAAATGCAGCTTTAGGATCGTCGCTTGCAAATATTATTACAGGCGGAGATTCTACTGACTATCTGGATACACTGTCAGGGCTGCTGGATTCCCTGGACAAGCTGAAAAGGCCGTCTTCAGATTCAGACAGTACCGGACAGCAGGAATGACAGACAGTATACAGTATCAGGCAGTTTTATACTGCAGCGGATAGTTACAAGTATATTGGGGTGTACGGAAACAGGTGTTCCGAAAACCTGATATGATATAAAATTAACTATATGAATGGGAGGACGTAACATGGATTACAAACAAATGTACCAGCAGTGGCTTGACAATCCTTATTTTGACGAGGAGACGAAAGCGGAATTAAAAGCAATTGAAGGCAGCGAGAAGGAAATCGAAGACCGCTTTTATATGGATCTGGAGTTTGGTACAGCAGGACTGCGCGGCGTAATCGGTGCAGGCACAAACCGCATGAATGTTTACACAGTCAGAAAAGCAACTCAGGGACTTGCAAATTATATTCTGAAAGTAAAGGGAGAAGCAAAAGGGGTAGCGATTGCATATGATTCCAGACGGATGTCTCCGGAATTTGCAGATGAAGCAGCATTATGTCTTGCAGCAAATGGAATTAAAGCATATGTATTTGAAAGTTTAAGACCGACACCGGAGTTATCTTATGCGGTACGCACACTTGGCTGTATTGCAGGCATTAATATTACGGCAAGCCATAATCCGCCGGAATACAATGGATACAAAGTATACTGGGAAGACGGTGCACAGATTACGCCTCCTCATGACAGCGGTATTATGGATGAGGTGAAAAAGGTTACGGATTATGCCACAGTAAAGACAATGCCTTTAGATGAAGCTAAGGCAGCCGGCTTATATCAGACAATCGGTGCAGATATTGACGATCCGTATATTGAAGAGTTAAAGAGCCTTGTGCTGCATCAGGACAGTATTGATGCGGTAAAGGACAAGCTGACAATCGTATATTCTCCGCTTCATGGTACAGGAAATATTCCGGTACGCCGTGTTTTAAAAGAGCTTGGATTTAAAAATGTCCATGTAGTGCCGCAGCAGGAACTGCCGGATGGCAATTTCCCGACAGTAAGCTATCCGAATCCGGAAGCAGCAGAAGCATTTGAACTGGGCCTTGCACTTGCAAAGGAAGTAAACGCTGACCTTGTGCTGGCTACAGACCCGGATGCAGACCGTCTGGGCGTTTATGTAAAAGATTCCAAGACAGGCGAATATCATACACTGACCGGTAATATGTCAGGATGCCTGATTGGCGATTACGTAATCGGACAGCGTAAAGCGATTAACGGTTCTCTTCCGCAAGACGGTGCATTTATCCGTTCGATCGTTTCTACGAATATGGCTGATGCAATTGCAAAATACTATGGCATTCAGCTGGTAGAAGTTCTGACAGGATTTAAATTTATCGGTCAGAAGATGCTGGAGTTTGAAACAACAGGCAAGGGTACATATTTATTCGGTATGGAAGAAAGCTATGGCTGTCTGACTGGAACTTATGCAAGAGATAAAGATGCAGTAGTGGCTTCTATGGCACTCTGTGAAGCAGCAGCTTATTACATGACGAAAAATATGACGCTCTGGGATGCTATGCTGGAAATGTATGAGCGCTACGGCTACTACAAAGACCATGTAGAATCCATTACCTTAAAGGGTATTGAAGGACTTGCAAAGATTCAGGAAATCATGAATACACTGCGTGAAAATGCACCAAAGGAAATTGGCGGCTTAAAGGTACTGGCTGCAAGAGATTACAAAGAAGACAAGGTTCAGGATTTTGTAACGAACGAAACAAAACCGACCGGACTTCCAAAATCCAATGTGCTTTATTATGAGCTGGAAGATGATGCGTGGGTATGCGTAAGACCTTCCGGAACTGAACCAAAAGTGAAGTTCTATATCGGCGTAAAAGGAACTTCTATGGAAGATGCTGATGAAAAATCCGCTTCTTTAGGCAGACAGGTTCTGGATATGATTCAAAAGATGATTTAAGGCAGAGAAAAGCGCGCAAAAATGCTATAAATTGGGCATTTCTGCTTGACAAACAATGGAAAAGTTAGTATAAATATATTCGTAAGTATTTTGGGAAAGATAGTTCCGATTCTTATTAATAACAATATTATATTAATCCACAGGAGGAGTAGAAATGAACAAAGCAGAACTGGTTTCAGCTATTGCCGACAAGGCTGAATTGTCCAAAAAAGATGCAGAGGCAGCTTTAAAAGCTTTTACAGATGTTGTCACTGAAGAACTCAAGAAAGGTGAGAAGATACAGTTAGT
The DNA here is from genome assembly GCA_910580075.1 of uncultured Eubacterium sp. GTDB lineage: Bacteria > Bacillota > Clostridia > Lachnospirales > Lachnospiraceae > Eubacterium_J. The sequence goes on from CAJTVR010000066.1 coordinate 15,641, forward strand.
CGGATTCGGGACTTTCGAGGTGTCTGAGCGAGCAGCAAGAACAGGCAGAAATCCACAGACAGGTGAAGAGATGACAATACCAGCATCAAAAGCGCCTAAATTTAAAGCAGGAAAAGCATTAAAAGATTTAGTGAACGAATAAATCATAACAGAAGGGGGCTGGTCTACGGCCTCCTTTTGTAGTATAAAGAAAAAAGGAATGAAAATAAAATGAGACTGGATAAATTTTTAAAAGTATCCCGCCTGATCAAACGGCGGACCGTTGCAAATGAAGCGTGCGATGCCGGCCGGGTGATGGTAAATGGAACTACGGCAAAGGCCTCTGTCAAAGTGAAACCTGGGGATATTATTGAAATTCTGTTTGGCACGAAGACGGTAAAAGTCCGCGTGCTGGATATTCAGGATACGACGAAAAAGGAACTGGCCAAAGAGCTGTTTGAGTATTTATAAGAACAGGCTGGATTTTGAATGGGGCTGTCGCATGCGGCAGCCTCTGGCTGGTTTATGAATATTCAGCTGCAGTTTCTTTAGCCGGACTGCCAGGAACCGCAGGCATGCCGCCTTTTTTCAGATATCCTTTAAGGCTGTCATATTTTTCCTTCTCCCGTCATATACTTTATTAGTAAGTACTTCGGACAAGAATGGAGGAAAGGATATGGATGAAAGAATGGAAAAGAATCAGTCAAAAGCACACAAAATTTTGCTTTCAAATAGAAAGACAGCTGCATTTACAGGAATTTTAGATGTACTTTCTTTTGATGTAGCGGAGATTCTGCTGGAAACAGAACAGGGGATGCTCCTGATTAAGGGAAATGACCTGCATGTGAACCGTCTGACGCTGGAAAAAGGAGAGGTGGATGTGGAAGGCAGGATTGACAGCCTGTCTTATTCTGACGCAGGCGGCAGCAAAAAAACGGGCGAGAGTCTGTTAGGAAGAATTTTCCGATGATTTCAGTCAGTGAGGATATTTTTCAGGAACTGGATTTTTTAGCGGTATCTTTTCTGCTGGGAATGCTGCTGGTGCTTGTTTATGACTGCCTGCGGATCTTTCGCCGTCTGGTCCGGCACGGGACGGGACTGATTGCCATAGAAGACCTTTGTTACTGGATTATGGCAGCATTTGTTATATTTGCGATGCTGTATCAGAAAAATGAGGGCCTGATCCGGGGATTTTCAATCGGCGGTATTGTGGCAGGAATGTTTTTGTATAACCAGTTTATCAGCCGGTATACAGTCCGCTGCATTGCAGGATTTTTAGAAAAAGTGATACATATGGTACAAAAGGTATGGAGATTACTGTCAGCTCCATTCCGAAAGGCGGCAAAAACCGTTTCAGATAAGGGATCCAGGATGGCTGACCAAGGAAAGAAAATCATAAAATATGAAAAAAAGCGATTGAAAAAAATCAGAAAATTGATTAGAATAGGAATATCTAAAAAATAATGGAGAAGGAAACGCAGCAGGTCAGTCTGTCTGAACTGTTAAGTACCTGTTACGGAGGCGGAGAATCTGGCATGAATCGCAGATATAATGGAAGAAAAGCAAATCAGACTGGAAAAATGTGTGTTACGCTGATCGTTCTGGCAATGATAGGGGTAATGTCTTTGCAGATTGTTAATCTTTATAAAAAGGACCAGCAGTTTATTGCCCAGGAAGCACTTTTGCAGAAGCAAAAAGAAGCGGAACTTGTCCGGCAGAAAGAAATAGAAGAGTATGAGGCATATACCCAGACTCAGGAATTTATAGAAGATACGGCAAAAAGCAAGCTCGGGCTTGTGTATAAAGATGAGATTATATTTAAGGAAAAATGACACACATAGATTGCAGCAGGAAAGATCTGGCGCGGGGCCGGGTCTTTTTTATGTGCAGCATTTGAACTGGAACATCTTAGAAAACCTGAATTGCTTAGAATCGACTCAATGTCTGTTTTGAACGGATAAAAACACGAACAAAAATAAAAAAACGGTCCACAGTTTGACAAAGATTGCACAGACCTCTTTTTATAATGGCTGTCGTATGCTGGATGGCAGTAAAACGGTCAGCCGGCAAGGGAAGCGGACAGGCTTCTTAGAATTTTGCAATTGGAGGGCAGAGAGAGGATGAAAAGGCTGAGTGTAAAACAGGTGATTTTATACGTAGGAGGAATCCTGGCGTGCCAGATGTCGTGGATGGGATGTTTTCCGCTGATTCCGGCGTACTATACTGCAGTATGCCTGGAGGATGCAGCACGGGGGATGTTTAGCATTGCTATGCTGGCCGGGATTATTTTGTTTGTACCGGTTACAGCAGCGGTCAAATATCTGATGGCGATGGTGGTCATATTATTTACAATGAAACTGTTTGAATGGGCAGAAGGCTGGTGCAGCGTGGCATGTGCAGCGGCGGCTGCTGCTATTGCGACACTTATGATGTCGCTGTCAGGAGAACTTTTGAATGTGCGCAATCCGGTGAGCATGGGCTCGGCTGTTTTGGAAGCTGTATTTGTATTTGCTTCGGTAATGACAGGAACACGGATGATCGATTTTTTCATGCAGCTGAGTCTGATGCCGCAAAAAGAGCAGGAGGGGCATTACTATGATGAAAAACTGGTAAATTATGCGGAATCTTTTAACGGACTTTCTAAAATCTTTGCCCGGATGGGTTCTGCTCAAAAAGGGCTTTCAGCGGAACAGATGGGCAGGATTCACAATGAGCTCACAGGAAGTCTCTGCGTGAACTGTAACCAGTGCGCACTGTGCTGGGAAAAAGAAGAAAGCCCGATGTATTCATATCTGTCTTATATGCTGCAGTCCCTGCAGAGAACCGGGGAGCCGGACCATGAGATTGTGGTGCAGATGCAGGAATACTGTCCATATACAGATGCGGTGGTCCAGGAAGGCATGCGGATTTTTGAAAAAGCAAGGCTGAACCAGGCATGGTATAACAGGCTTTTGGAAAACCGCGAGATTATTGCCCAGCAGCTGGATGCGATGGCATATATTATGGAAGACTGCGCCAGTGAGACAGCAGATATTACACAGGAGAGCCGCCGGTTTCTGGCAGAAGTGAAATACCGTGCTAAAGAGCGGGGAGTCACGCTGAAAAACCAGCATTTATATGAAAATAAACAAAAAAGATGGCGGTTCACGTGTGAAGCATATACAAAAAACGGGAACTGTATCAGTATGAAAGATCTGACAAAAGCAGTTTCCGCAGGACTGGAACGGGGGATGCAGCCGCATAGAAACGAACGGGCGCTGGTCAGCCCTCAGGGCAGTACGATTACATTTGAAGAAGACACCTGTTTTCATGAGACGCATGCCATGGCAAAACAGGTAAAAGACGGCGGGCATATATCGGGAGATAATTACTCATTTCTGGAAATGGATAATGGGCGCATGGCAGTGATTCTATCGGATGGAATGGGCTCCGGCAGCAGAGCCTGCAAAGAAAGCGAGCTTGTAATCGAACTGCTGGAAAAATTTCTGGAGGCGGGATTTTCGGTAGAAACGGCGCTGAAAATGATGAATTCAGCTATGGTAATCCGCGGAGAAGATGATCTGTATTCGACGGTGGACATCTGTAACCTGGATTTGTATACCGGATGCTGTGAGATGTATAAAATAGGCGCAGCAGCAGCATTTATCAAGCACCGGGATTATGTGGAACGCATCGAATCCAGTTCGTTACCGGTAGGAGTGACACACCGCATGGAAATTACGAAAGTAAAAAAGCAGCTGCAGCATGGGGATTTCCTTGTCATGGTAACCGACGGTGTGATAGAATATCTGCAGGAAAAGGAGCAGGATCTGGCAATGTGCGAGATTTTAAATGAAATATCTGTCCGGCATCCGGGACAGATGGCAGATGCCGTGCTTAATGAGGTGCTGAAGAGGACAGGAGGAAAAGCAAGAGACGACATGAGCGTGCTTGTGTGCGGAGTATGGAAAAAGTAAGCAGCGCCAGGCAGAGAATTGGAAATTAAAATGATATAAGAAAACAGAAAAACAGGTATAAAAGTATATAAATAAAAAAAGAGAAAGAGAACAAAAGATGTCTGATCAGGAAAAATTAGAAAACAGAATCAAGCAGTTTATCAGCCGGCACGATATGATTCAGCCGGGCGATCATGTGATTGCCGGCGTATCGGGTGGTGCAGATTCCATGTGCATGCTGCTGGTGCTGCTGCATTTACGGCAGACATGCGGGCATACGGTATCGGTGGTGCATGTGGAGCATGGAATTCGTGCGCAGGACAGCAGAATGGATGCGGAATTTGTCAGACATTTTTGCGGGCAGGAGAGCATAGAGTGTCATATCTGCCATTACTGTGTGCCTGAATATGCCAGAGGGCATGGCATGAGTGAAGAAGAGGCAGGAAGGGTTCTGCGCTATGAGGCGTTCGCGGCAGAAAAAGAAAAATACAGTATTAGAAAAAAAAGTGAAAAAATAAAAATAGCAGTTGCCCACAATCTCAGTGATCAGGCAGAAACTATGCTGTTTCATCTGGCCCGGGGGACAGGAATCCGGGGGCTGGCAGCAGTCCGTCCGGTGCGCGGGGATATCATCCGTCCGCTGCTAAATACAAGCCGGGAGGAAATTGAAACATATCTGGCGCAGGCCGGCCAGGAGTTTTGTACAGATGCTACCAATGCAGATGACGGATACAGCAGAAATCAGATCCGCCACCATGTCCTGCCTGGATTAGAAAAAGTCAACAGCCGGGCTGTCCTGCATATGTACCAGACAGCAGACCAGCTTCGAGAGATCGACAGTTTTCTGGAACGCATAGCTGCCGGAGAGATGAAAAGGTGCTGCGCTTTGAATGAGCCGGATTCCGGAAAGCCTGGAATAAAAAAACAGGCAGTCATCTCGAAAGATGCGTTTGAAAAAGCTGATCCGGTGATTCAAAAAAGAATGCTTTACCAGCTGCTTGCAGAACTTTCGGGAAGTGCGAAAAATCTGACAAATGAACATATCTGCCAGGTAAAAAATTTATTTTCCAGGCAGATAAGCCGCTTGATCAGACTCCCTTATGGGTTAAAAGCTGTGCGTGTGTATGAGGGAGTAAAGATTTCAGCAGAAGATTATGACAGCGGAGACGGCGAAGATAAAATGACAGATGTTCGTCTGGACCAGGAGTTTTCTTTTCAGCTGGTCGAAAATACTCCAAATTCAATACCAATTATTTCTAAAAAAAAGTATACGAAATGCTTTGACTATGATAAAATAAAGACTGAAGTCTGCATAAGAACCAGGCAGCCGGGAGATTACCTGTCTGTGAATGATTCTGGAGAGCGGCAGAAACTGAAGAAATATCTGATTAATGAGAAAGTTCCTTCTAATGAGCGGGGACAGCTTTTGCTGCTGGCAGATGGAGCGCATATCATGTGGGTAGTAGGACATCGTATGAGCTGTCATTATAAAGTAGAAGAACACACAAGAAGAATTTTGGTAGTTACTTATCGCGGAGGAAAAGAGGATGAATGAACAGATTAAGGTCAGGATCTCAGAAGAAGAAGTAAATGTACGGATTGCTGAAATTGCAGCACAGATCAGCGAAGATTATAAGGGAGAGGAAATTCTGGCAGTTGGGATTCTGCGTGGCGGTGTTTATTTTTGCACAGAACTGACGAAGCGCATTACAGTGCCGGTAATTCTGGACTTTATCGAGGCTTCCAGTTACGGGGACAGCACACAGTCCAGCGGAGAGGTCAGGATTACAAAAGATTTAATCGAAGACATTGCAGGGAAAAATGTAATTGTAGTAGAGGACATTGTTGATACTGGCAGAACACTGAGCCTTCTGCTGGAAAATTTGCGTAAGCGTAATCCGAAGAGCCTGAAACTGTGCACGCTGTTAGACAAACCGGAACGGCGGGTTGTAGAAGTTTCGGTAGATTATAATGGATTCCAGATTCCGAATGAATTTGTGGTAGGCTATGGAATGGATTATGCACAAAGATATAGGAATCTTCCTTATATCGGAGTTGTGGAGGCAGAGTAGAAGGAGGTTATAACTTGAAAAAAGGTTATCGTGGATTTATATTGTATGCCGTTTTTGTGTTAGCAGTCGTCGGCATATGGTATTTTTTGAGTGAAACGGCGATTACGTCGGATACGTATACGTATCATGAATATCAGCAGGATATGGAAGAAGGGAACGTAGATTCTGTCATTATCGAACAGAATGTAGAAACACCGACAGGCACGCTGGCAGTTAAATTAAAAAATGATACAGAACGACATGAAGTCGCTGTGTCGGATGTCAATGCAGAGCAGGAATATCTGAAAGAAATGGAATTTACAAATTATCTGGTCAAAAATATTCCTCGTGCAAGCTGGCTGTCAACATGGCTTCCGTATCTGATTATTTTCGGGGCGATGTTTATCCTTTTTATTATTATGAACAATGTAAACCAGTCTGCCGGCGGCGGTACTCCTAAAATGATGAATTTTGGAAAAAGCCGTGCCAGGATGTATACAGATGAAAATAAAAAGGTTAATTTTGAAAAAGTAGCGGGACTGAAAGAAGAAAAGGAAGAACTTGAAGAAATCGTAGACTTTCTGCGTGATCCGGGCAAGTATACAAAACTGGGTGCCAGAATTCCTAAGGGAGTGCTGCTGGTAGGCCCTCCTGGAACCGGTAAAACACTGCTGGCAAAAGCGGTAGCCGGGGAAGCGGGCGTGCCGTTTTTCAGCATATCCGGATCTGACTTTGTAGAGATGTTTGTCGGTGTCGGTGCGTCACGTGTCCGGGACCTGTTTGAAGATGCAAAGAAAAATGCGCCGTGTATTGTTTTTATAGACGAAATTGATGCCGTAGCGAGACGGCGCGGCACTGGCATGGGCGGCGGACACGATGAACGTGAACAGACGTTAAACCAGATGCTTGTAGAAATGGACGGCTTTGGCATTAACGAGGGCATTATTGTCATGGCAGCGACAAACCGGGTAGACATTCTGGACCCGGCAATTATGCGTCCGGGGCGGTTTGACCGCAAAGTGCATGTGGGAAGGCCGGACGTAGGCGGACGGGAAGAAATCCTGCACGTCCATGCAAAAAACAAACCATTAAGCGAAGACGTAGATTTAAAACAGATTGCGCAGACTACAGCGGGATTTACAGGAGCCGACCTGGAAAACCTGCTGAATGAAGCTGCAATCCGGGCGGCGAAATCAGACCGCGCTTATATCAGACTGGATGATATCCGCAATTCGTTTGTAAAAGTAGGTATCGGAGCTGAGAAAAAAAGCCGCATTATCAGTGAAAAGGAAAAGAAAATTACGGCATTTCACGAAGCGGGCCATGCAATCCTGTTCCATGTGCTGCCGGATGTAGGTCCGGTTTATTCTGTGTCGATTATTCCGACCGGTGCCGGGGCAGCCGGCTATACAATGCCGCTTCCGGAAAAAGATGAAATGTTTAATACGAAGGGCAGGATGCTGCAGGAAATCGTTGTAGACCTTGGCGGACGCGTAGCGGAAGAAATGATATTTGACGATATCACGACCGGAGCTTCGCAGGATATTAAACAGGCGACCGCCATGGCAAAAGCAATGGTCACAAGATACGGAATGTCTGAAAACCTGGGCCTGATCTGCTACGATGAAGACGATAATGAAGTATTTATCGGGCGTGACCTGGCACATACAAAAGGTTATGGCGAAAATGTAGCGACGCTGATTGACCAGGAAGTAAAGCGGATTATTGATGAGTGTTATTTAAAAGCAAAAGAAATCATTCATCAGTATGAGCAGGTGCTGAACAGCTGTGCAGAACTTCTGCTGGAAAAAGAAAAAATCAGCAGGGAAGAATTTGAATCGCTGTTTTCGGAGGATAAAAAGATTCCGGCAGCAGAGATTTAAGATGATCCAGGGAATACTGTACGTATCTGTGCAATATTCCAGGAGGGGTAAATTTGGAAAAAAAGGTTAATAAACAAAATATACAAAAAATAAATTTTTATTATTTGATGTTTGTGCACACTTATCTGCGTAAAGGTGGTACTATAATTAACGTAAAAACCCCCCAATACATTATATAGTTTTTGCTATACCCCATAGTAAAAATACCTTCTCCTAAAAAAGACAGCGTAAGCTGTCTTTTTTACTTTGTGTTTTCTGTCTGTATCCTGACGTAGCGAAAGCTGCGTTCTGTTTTACCTGATACAATCAATGCATTATTTTTCCATATATTTTATTTTTTGTTTGATTGTGCTATAGATTATTTTGGAAAATTAGTCTATACTTATGTAAAAGTTTCCCGGCAGAGGGCTAAAAATAGTAAGAGATGGGGTTACAGAAATGGAGAACATACCGGAAAATAAATCAGTAAAATCAATCTATGAATTAAACAGGATACAGCGTTATATGATGCTTATGCGTCCTGTACTTTATAAGCAGGTACTTTTTTCAGATGGGACTGCAGATTACAGGCAGCCTCCAGAACCGAAAGCCGGCGAAGATGTTACAATACGGTTTCGGACAAAGCGTAACAATGTAGATGCTGTTTTTCTGTGTGCTAACCAGCACCAGTATCAGATGAAGAAAGTCGAAACACGCGGAGCATTTGATTACTATGCTTATACAGTTACCATGTCGGACCAGACGTTTTCTTATTATTTTCAGGTGGCAGACGGAATGCTTACTTTGTATTATGATAACTATGGCCCGACCAAAGAACTGCGCCCGCAGTATAGTTTTCGCATTGTGCCAGGATTTTCAACACCGGACTGGGCAAAGGGTGCGGTTATGTATCAGATTTTAGTGGATCGTTTTTATAATGGCGACCCGGACAATGATGTGGAAACAAACGAGTATTTTTATATCCGTACAAACAGCCAGAAAGTGGAAAACTGGGACAAAGTACCAGAAAATTTCAGCGTTGCAGAATTTTACGGCGGTGATCTGGAAGGCGTGCGGAAGAAACTGGATTATCTGCAGCAGCTTGGAATAGAAGTCATTTATTTTAATCCGCTGTTTGTATCGCCGTCAAACCATAAATACGATATCCAGGATTATGATTACATTGACCCTCATTATGGAAAAATTGTAGAAGACGGCGGGGCTTTGTTAGAGCCGGGTTCTTCGGATAACCGGAAAGCAGAGCGTTATATTAAAAGGGTCACAGATAAGCGCAATCTGGAAGCCAGCAACCAGCTTTTTGCAGAACTGGTAGAAGAAATCCACAGACGCGGAATGAAAGTTATTCTGGACGGGGTATTTAACCACTGCGGATCTTTTAACAAATGGATGGACAGGGAAGAGATATACAGTTCCCAGGAAGGCTATGCAAAAGGCGCTTACGTATCGAAAGAGAGTCCGTATCAGGGATATTTTAAATTCCAGAACCAGAATGCATGGCCTCAAAACAAATCCTATGACGGATGGTGGGAGCATGATACACTTCCAAAGCTGAATTTTGAAGAATCAAAGGATTTATATCAGTATATTTTAGACATCGGGAAAAAATGGGTATCGCCGCCTTACAATGCGGACGGATGGCGGCTGGATGTTGCGGCAGATTTAGGGTACAGTGAATCCTTTAATCATCAGTTCTGGCGCGATTTTAGAAAAGCAGTAAAGTCTGCAAATCCGAATGCGATTATTCTGGCAGAACATTACGGAGATCCGAAAAACTGGCTCGCTGGAGACCAGTGGGATACTATTATGAACTACGATGCGTTTATGGAGCCGGTTACGTGGTTCCTGACAGGCATGGAAAAGCACAGTGACAGTTATCAGCCGTGCACACTTGGAAATATTAAAAACTTTGAAGGGTCTATGAACCACTATATGACCAGTTTCCTTACACCGTCGCTGTACTGTTCCATGAATCAGCTTTCCAACCATGATCATTCGCGTTTTCTGACACGCACAAACAGGAGAGCCGGACGTGCCGACACAGCCGGTGCACAGGCAGCGTCGGAAGGCATTAACAAAGGTGTATTCAGGGAAGCGGTCGTAATTCAGATGACATGGCCGGGAGCGCCGACACTGTATTACGGTGATGAAGCAGGCGTCTGCGGATTCACAGACCCGGATAACCGGCGTACGTATCCGTGGGGAAAAGAAGACCGTGAACTGATTGCGTTCCATAAGGAAATTATAAGAATACACAAAGAACACGAAGCGCTTCGGACAGGCTCACTGAAGTTTTTGCAGGGAGAGAATAACCTGCTTTGCTATGCGCGGTTTAACCGTAGGGAACAGCTGGTAATTTTAGTCAATAATGATAAAAACAGCCGGGACATAGATTTAACTGTGTGGCCTGCAGAAATTCCGGTCAATGCGCAGCTGGAGCAGCTTATATTTACAAATGAAACAGGTTATTCGGTTGTTCCGGTTGTATATACCGTAGAAGAGGGACGGCTGAAGATGATGCTGCCAAAGCATTCATCGGTGGTGCTGCGGTGCAAAAATGAAAAGCAGGACAGTGCAAAACTGTAAAAGATGCATAGGATACCCGGACGCCGGGCGGAGAAACTTTTTCCTTTTTCTGTTCCGCCTGCGAACAGTA
>CAJTVR010000067.1 GCA_910580075.1 uncultured Eubacterium sp.
CTCTGTTTTTCACAAAAAGTCACATGGACTCTATCAGGGGTTCTGAATAGTTACTTTTCTTTTTCATAAATATTTCCACCTTTCTTAAAATATAATGTAAATACAGCAGCAGCTTCCGAAGCATTTTTCTGACTGCTGTTTCGGTCAGAATGCCGAAAACTGTGCGTTTTACTCTTATTCTTCAAATTTATACATTTTATCTTCCAGCAGCTCCCGGATCATTCCGTACTGCCGCTCATCAATCTGAATCTTCCACCTGTCCCGGGTGATACATCCCTTTTCTTCCAGTGACTTCAGAGTCCTGGTCACGGTCCGTTCCGACACCCCGGCTGTCTCTGTAAAGTCTTTCCGGCTCATATACAGGCTGCACTTTCCATTTTTTTCATATGACTGATACATTTTGTAAAGCACCAGATAAATTCGTTCAACGCCCTGGAGCAGTACATACAGTCTCTCTTTCTTGGCCTGCTTTAAAAGATACCTTCCAACCTTTTTACATTCCATACGGTAAGCACAAAAATCATGCTCAAACCATGTTCCGAACTGTTCCCGGCTGGTTTTTAAAAAGACACTATCCACTGTGGTCACCAGCGTGGTCTGGTATTCCTCTGTTTCCAGCATCAGTTCCATAACACCAAACACCTCAACAGGATGGAACTGGATAAAACCGTAAGTCATATCCTTAACTCTGTGTTCCTCTGCCGTCACACTTCCTTTTAAAAGAATGTAGATATCCTCTGCCGGCTCTCCTTCAGCGATAAACGTTCTGTTTTTTGGTATATGAATCACCTGAAATGCATCCATGAGCCAGAAGGGCGCACCTGCAAAATAGGTCTCCAGATAGACTCTGTGCTGTCTTTCAAGCTTATGGATCTGTCTGACCGCTTCATTCATCTGTCACCGCCTGTAATTAACTGGTTTTATACAAGCTGCTCAAGAAGTGAGGTGCCAATCGTTCCCTCAGGCATAGCAGTTTCAAAATTGTCTGCCACAGTCGCCCCGATGACTGCAAAAGTATCGGTTTCCGGAAGCATTCCATGCCCTTTCATGGACGGAGACCAGGCAAAAAACGGTACTTTTTCTCTCGTATGATCCGTTCCCGTATAAGTCGGGTCATTGCCATGATCCGCTGTGATGATAAGGAGATCTTCATCCTTGAGAATATCCATCAGCACGCCCAGATTCCGGTCAAATTTTTCAATCTCCTGTGCATATCCTGCCGGATCTCTTCTGTGTCCCCAGAGTGCATCGAAGTCTACCAGATTCACAAAGCACAGTCCGTGAAAATCTTCCTTTGCCACCTCAATGGTCTGTTCCATTCCATGAACCGAGCTCTTGGATTTCAAAGCCCTTGTAATTCCCTCGCCGTCAAAGATATCATTGATCTTGCCAATGGAAATCACGTCCAGACCGGCCTCTTTCAGGGCATCCAGTACTGTCTTTCCAAAAGGTTTCAGCGCATAGTCGTGGCGGTTGCTGGTTCTTTTAAATTCGCCCTTCTTTTTTCCCAGGTAAGGCCTTGCAATAACCCTTCCTACTTTCCATTCTTCTTTCATGGTGATGTCTCTGGCAATCTCGCAGCACCGGTAGAGCTCGTCCAGTCCGAATGTCTCTTCATTTCCGCAGATCTGCAGCACAGAATCTGCCGAAGTATAGACAATCATATGTCCGGCAGCAATCTCTTCTTCTGCCAGTTCATCCAGAATTTCTGTCCCGCTGGCACTCTTGTTTCCGATAACCTTACGTCCTGTCCGTTCTTCCAGTTCCTGAATCAGTTCTGGCGGGAATCCGGTATCGGTGAATGTCTTAAACGGCTGTTTTCCTTCGAGCCCCATCATCTCCCAGTGGCCTGTCATGGTATCCTTGCCGCAGCTTTTTTCATTCAGCTTCGTATAATATGCCAGCGGCTCCTCTGCCGGCTCTGCCTGCTTTAATGTACACAGGTTTGCCATTCCCAGCTTCCTTAGATTGGGCATCTCCAGATGATCCACCGATTCTGAGATATGTTCCATCGTATTTACCCCCACATCTCCGTACTCCTTGGAATCCGGCATTTCACCTACACCCAGAGAATCCATAACAACTACAAAAACACGGTTATATCTTCGCATATTCTTTCTCCTGATTTAATTTCTGCTGATTTCAGTTTTTCTATTCCGCCAGATTTCCAGGTCCAAATCCCATAGGCAGAAGTTCTTCCAGACGAAGCACCTGATAGTGTTCTGTATCCGTTGCCAGAATAATTTCAAATGTTTTCGGATCACAGAATTCCATCATCACCTGACGGCACACTCCGCAGGGCGGAGCATATTCTGTCAGTCTGCCGTCCATGCCTCCGACCACACAGATCGCTGAAAATTTTCTCACTCCCTCGCTGACTGCCTTGAAAAAAGCGGTACGCTCCGCACAGTTCGAAGGCGTGTAAGCTGCATTCTCTATATTGCATCCTTTGTAAATGCTGCCGTCCTCTGCCAGAAGGGCTGCACCTACATGAAAATGAGAATATGGAACATATGAATAGGCAAGCTGGTCTGTCGCCGTTTTGATCAGCTTTTGTATCAGCTCTTTTTCCATTATCTTCCTCCTTCCTGATCTTCCCTGATCAGTCTGCGCAAAGCTCCCACTGCAACCCGGATCGCCATATCTGTATCATGTACTACCGGATTATCCAGTCCTTTCTGCTCCCGTTCCTGGTTGGCCACTACTAAAAATGCAGATCCCACACGTACATGCAGTGCACTGGCTGCCACAAAAAGCGCTGCCGACTCCATCTCTGACGCCAGACATCCCAGACGTTTCCATGCCTCCCATTTATTCAGCAGTTCATAGCTGACAGGCATGGCTTCAGGCTCATGCTGTCCATAGAAAGCATCTTTACACTGCACAACGCCTGCGTGATACGCTGTTCCATGTTCTTTTGCTGATGAAATAAGTGCATTGACAACGCCGATATCTGCTACTGCCGGAAATTCTATTGGTGCATACTCTTTGCTGGTGCCCTCCATCCGGATTGCTCCGGTGGCAACAACAATATCCCCGCTCTTTACATCCAGCTGCATGCCGCCGCAAGTTCCCACACGGATAAAAGTGTCTGCCCCTGACCGGACCAGTTCTTCGATAGCAATGGATGCAGACGGGCCGCCGATTCCCGTGGAAGTCACACTGACTTTTACGCCATCCAGGTAACCTGTATAAGTCACGTATTCCCGGCTGTCTGCCATAAGTTTTGCATCATCAAAATACTTTGCAATCTTTGCACACCGTTTAGGGTCCCCAGGCAGAATGATATATTTTCCCACGTCTCCTTCGCCTACCTGGATGTGATACTGCCTGCTCGCATCTTCTGAATAATTCATTACCGTCCTCCATTCTTCGCAAAAAAACGCCTTATGGCTCTTTTTTGGTCATTTTACCTGCTTTTACTTCTTTCCATGACATAAATATATCATAAATTTACAACAAACAAAAGGCCATATGGCATATTTAATATATTTTTTTATTCTGAAAAATTTTTATTATTGATTTCCTGAATGGCAGGCGGAGATACTTATTATATTTTCTGCTTCCAGGCTGTGACAGAGGACGGACAACTGGCTTCCCGGACGCCAGGCGGAGAAACTTTTTCCTTTTTCTGTTCCGCCTGCAAACAGTAAGAACTTCTAAATTTTCTGCCTGATACCCAGGATTTGGGGCTCACTGCCTGCCGCATACAGAAACCTGGAAGTCCCAAAAGGTGTCTGCCAGTGCCAGAGCATAAAGCCGGCCGTAACGCCAGGGCATCAGGCACCGGTCCGTCCGCTGCCACAGCCTGGAAGCAGAAAATTTAGAAGTTCTTACTGTTCGGAGGCGGAACAGAAAAAGGAAAAAGTGTCTCTTCCCAGCGTCCGGATAATCTATAGGATTCCCGAACACCCTCCGTCCCAGCGTCCGGGTAATCTATATAATTTTGTCTGGCAATTGTAAGAAATCAGAAACTATATCTTCACTTATTCAGCAGGTGTGGTTTCTCTGACATTAAACTTTCAAGTTTTGAAATATCAGTGAAATCAATCTTTTTCCACGTGCATGAAGCTGAAGTATCGTTTCATCTTCATGCTTATTTCAGTCTGTATGGGGATTTAGCGGGTTACAGGTACGTATTATGGTCAAGATATGAAAAAATATAGAGATTATTATTGAGATATGGAATGTCTAAATTGAATGCATTAAAATATGAAAATCATTCACCGCCTGACAATCCAGCAGAGATCTGTCCGTATGATTTCTAAAAAGGGACAGCCGCACTAAGTATAAATATACAAGATATATTCTTAATGCGGCAGCCCCTTTACTTTACCTGGAAGTTTCTGTTAACTGCCCGTCTGCATCAGCGGATCTTCCGCTCCAGAATGTGTCCGTTCTTAGAAGCTCCAAGTCCAAGCCCTGTTGTATTCTGGAGGACTGCCAGACCGCTGTCCAGTTTCTCCATCTCAGAGCGTTTCACCAGATAGCCGGTTACCCGGATTACATCGCTGTCGCTGGAATAGAAGGACAGGTATCTCAGATCCTGGTGGAACGAGCCTTTAATAATATCCAGTACAAATTCCGGATTCTTATGCACTGTCATATCAATCGGGAAGATGTCACCGGTTCCGGATGGAAAATACTTGTGGAATCTGCTCAGCACCTTCAGCTGGTCAATCAGTTCCTTTGGTTCCTCACCAATCGGGATCCTGGTTCCCGGTGATACATGTTCATCCTCTGCAAGTCCTACCTGCGCATGCAGCAGATAATGGCCGCCCGTCACTTCACAGTATGGAGCCTCATGATTCTTGTTAAAGTTATTAATGATCTCCATAATCTCCACACCCAGATCATTAGCAATATCATCATGCCCGAACCGGCCGGTTTTGCCTTCTTTTTCCAGAAGAATATTCACGCATTCTGCCATACCTACCATACCAAACATGGCTGTAAAACGGTCTCTGTGTACAAATCCTTCTTTTATAAGGAAGTGATTCTCAAAAAATCCGCTTTCTTCTACTTCAAAACGCACTCTCGCATCCATATAGCGGGCCATGATATCAAGGACATACGGAAGCTCACGCTCTTTAAAGTCCTGAATATTTTTCGCTCTTTTTGCAATATTTCCAAGAATCAGTCTGCAGAGCGTATAGCTGCCGCCGCCCAGAGGCAGACCGTTATAACAGCTTGCGATTACGTATTTATCTGTCAGTTCGCTGCGGAACATTGCATGATTGGCAAAACTCGGCTTTGCGCTGTGCAGTGCGCAGTCTATGGCTTTCAGAGCGAATTCATCATCTGTTACGCCTTCTTCATATTTCATCGTAATATTCGGCACTGCATGTTCCAGTTCCGCTTCTACCTCAAGGAGCAGCCTTCCTGCTTTGGTTGCTTTCGGCCCGATGTTGGCATGTGAAAATGAATCCAGAATCGTGCGGTCCATGTGAATCATAAACATCCGGAGAAGTTTCTTTGCCTGAGTTTCATCCACTGTATCAATAAACGGCTCTAAAAGTTCATCCAGCTGTCCTACATAAACCGGATAATTGGTTATGCTTGGCACATGCTTATAGAAAATCAGAAGACTGTTCAGAGCCTCATACAAATCTGTCGGTGCCGGCAGCTGAAGGAAGCTGCATCCTTCTTTCATAAATTTAGCATAATCCGGCGCAATGTATCGCGGACGCACCGGCGCATGCCCCTCTGCCAGATCACAGATGCACTGTTTGTCAATGCCTGTATTCAAAAGTTCATCCAGTCCCTCTGGAAGATCCAGCACTTCCATCAGGGAATCCGCATGATTGGCAAGAGTAGTCAGCTTTTGCTCGTGCGTCAGCACTGGACTCTTAATCGTCTCCAGTATCTTTGTTCTTGTTTCATTTACCCGTTCCATGGAAATTTCTCTCATATTCCGCCTCCTGTTCTAAATGCCGCATTGATGCTCATAATGCTGCTTTGTTGGTTTTCTATATTTCATTCTCGGTATCTACTAAATTTATATCATATATTGACAAAAATGCAAAGGACAGATGACCTTTTTTTCATGATATTTTGCATATATTTTCTTAATTCCTGCTAAAAAAACGGCCATCATTCCTGATTGCATGTTTTTCGTTATTTTTAAGGACGTTTTTGCCTGGCAGCCAGGCAGCCTGCGATTAATGATTGAATCTCCTTCTGTTTCATGCTAAAATAAAACACATGGCTCATTCCATTAAAAAACAAAATAGAAAATATTTAGGAGGTTTCACATATGGCATGGTATGACGAGGCAGTCTTTTATCACATCTATCCCCTGGGGCTTACAGGAGCTCCAGCGGAGAATTCTTACACAGCTGCGGAGCACCGTTTAAACACCCTGATTCCATGGATTAGTCATATCAGGGAAACAGGTTTTAATGCAGTCTACATCGGTCCTTTGTTTGAATCGGTAGGACATGGCTATGAAACAACTGATTATAAGAAACTGGACAGCCGGCTTGGCACGAATGAAGACCTGACGAATTTTGTAGCAAAATGTCATGAACAGGGAATCCGTGTTATTTTAGACGGTGTATTTAATCATACCGGACGGGATTTCTTTGCGTTCCAGGACGTTAAGAAAAACAGGGAAAGCTCCCCTTACAAAGACTGGTACTGCAATGTCAATTTCTGGGGAAATAACGAATATAACGACGGTTTTACCTACGAAAACTGGGGCGGATATAATCTGCTGGTCAAATTAAACCAGCATAATCCTGCAGTCAGGGATTATATCTGCGATGTCATCCGTTTCTGGGTCAGCGAGTTTGATATTGACGGTATCCGTTTAGATGCTGCGGATGTGCTGGATTTCGAATATATGAAAGCTCTGCGCCATACAGCAAATGAAGTGAAACCGGATTTCTGGCTGATGGGCGAAGTCATTCACGGCGATTATACCCGCTGGGTAAATGAGGGCACTCTGCATTCAGTGACAAATTATAATCTGCATAAAGCGCTTTATTCCGGACACAACGACCACAATTATTTTGAAATTGCCCATACAGTTAAACGCTTATATGAAATGGGCGGCAGCCGCCCGGACGGCCTGAAATTATATAACTTTGTGGACAACCATGATGTAGAGCGGATTTATACAAAACTGAATAACAAAGCTCATTTTAAGCCTGTGCATATTCTGCTCTATACACTTCCAGGCATCCCGTCTGTTTATTATGGCTCAGAATTCGGTATCGAAGGAAAGAAGGAACGCTTTTCGGATGCTTCCCTTCGTCCTGCACTGTCACTGGAAGACTTTACAGACGCAGCCAGTACAAATCCGTGCACACGTCTGATTGCAGCATTGGGACATATCCGCCAGAACACACCGGAGCTTTCCTACGGCGACTACCATGAACTGCTGCTGACCAACCGCCAGTATGCATTTTCCAGAACCAGCGGCGGAAAGTCTGCAATTGTTGCAGTAAACAATGACGACAGTGATTATACCATGACACTCCGGGCTGACGGTGCTGCTGAATATATCGGAGCACTGTCCGGTGAAAAGGTATCTGTAAACGGCGGCAATATCGTGGTAAATGTAAAAGCATGCAGCGGTGATATCTGGCTGCCTGTAACTGCTGATTCACAAAAAACCGTATCGCCGCTTACTGAGAAAGCTGCCCCGGCCGCAAAAGCTGCGCCAGCATCTGAAAGCCATGCTGCTGTTTCCGCAGACAGCCCTTCCACCCAGGCTGCCGCAGATGCCTCCCAGTCTCAGGCTGAAAACCACAGTGTAAATGAAACACAGTCTGCTGCTGTTTCCGGTCATGCAGCTGCTCCTTCTGCTGACAAAGCTGCCCCTTCTGCAGATAAGGCCGCTCCTTCTGCTGACAAAACTGCCTCTGCTGACACTGAGGTACAGACTGCCCAGACGGATCATTCAGCAGACACAAAGCATGCAGACAGCGGAATCCAGAAGATGAACGGTACCGCAGACACTGCTGCCGGCTCACAGACAGACCGCACCGCGGGATCAGAAATCGGCAGGGCTGTAGACCAGGCTGTTTCAAAGGCTTTCGAAGACGGAAAAATTGCCGGCCTTCAGGAAGCAATTCTTGCCATTATGGAGAAAAACGGTCCGGTTACAGACCAGATGCGCCGTGACGTAGAGGCAAACGTATACCATGATTCTCTGATTAACTGGGTTAAGAGTTTCCGTTAATCACTCTGGAGCTGTCGCATTAAGAAAAACGACACAAGATACAGGCAGTTTAAATCGTTCATTGATACTATATCCTGTACATGTTTTACTTAGTGCGGCAGCTCCTTTTCAAAATCAGACCAGACTGCTGGATATTATCAAAATGAAAGAGGGGACAGGCAGATGATTTACAAACAATTTCAGGATTTGAAACTGTCCGCTTTAGGACTGGGCGCAATGCGCCTGCCAGCGAGCGGAAAAGATAACGAAGAAATCAGCGAACAGCAGACAGCCGAAATGGTGGCATATGCCATGGATCACGGCATCAATTATTACGATACTGCCTGGGGCTATCACAATGGCAATTCCGAAACCGTTCTTGGACGGGTTCTCAACAGATATCCAAGAGACAGCTTTTACCTGGCTGACAAATTTCCGGGATACGATCTGTCTAACATGGATAAAGCAGAAGCTATTTTTGAAAAACAGCTCGAAAAATGCGGTGTGGATTATTTTGATTTTTACCTGTTCCATAATGTATGTGAGATGAACATTGATTCCTATCTCAATCCGGAATACGGTATCTTAGACTATTTACTAAAACAAAAAGAAAACGGGCGCATCCGTCATCTTGGGTTTTCTGCTCATGGAAATTATGACACTATGAAACGTTTTCTGGACGCTTACGGCAGCCATATGGAATTCGGACAGATTCAGCTGAACTGGATTGACTGTACATTCCAGAATGCATATGAGAAAGTGCAGCTGTTAAAGGAATATCAGATTCCAGTCTGGGTTATGGAGCCTCTGCGCGGCGGCCGGCTCGCATCCCTTTCTGAAAAAGCCGTGAACACATTAACGGCTCTGCGCCCGGATGAAGAAATCGCAGCATGGGCTTTCCGTTTCCTGCAGGGTATTGACGGCGTAACAATGATTCTCTCCGGCATGTCTGATCTGGAACAGGTGCAGAAAAATATTAAGACTTTTGAAACTGAAAAGAAACTGAATGAAAAGGAGCTGAATACGCTTCTTGGCATTGCGGATGATATGATTAAAAATATCCTGCCTTGTACAGCATGCCGCTACTGTACGGCTCACTGTCCAAAAGAACTGGATATTCCTTCGCTGCTGAAGCTGTACAACGAACACTGCTTTACCGGAGGCGGATTTATTGCACCAATGGCATTGATGGCTGTGCCGGATGACAAGCGGCCTTCTGCCTGTATTGGATGCCGCAGCTGTGAGGGGGTCTGTCCGCAGAAGATTAAAATTTCTGAGGCAATGGCTGATTTTAGTACTAAGCTGAGAGAAAATTGATAAATTAGCCACAAACACACATTCCCCGGCCAGTGATCCGCCGGGGAATTTCTTTCAAAAATGTTCTAGTTTTCTATTTCACGGATCAGGTTTACCATCTCTATCGCACCTAATGCACAGTCATATCCCTTATTTCCTGCTTTTGTGCCGGCTCTCTCGATAGCCTGCTCAATATTTTCTGTTGTGAGGATTCCAAACATAACCGGAATCCCTGTTTCCAAAGACACAGCTGCAATGCCTTTTGACACTTCATTGCATACATAATCATAATGGCTGGTAGCCCCGCGGATGACTGCGCCGAGGCAGATGACTGCATCGTATTTTCCGCTCTTTGCCATTTTGGATGCAGTCAGCGGAATTTCAAACGCACCAGGCACCCAGGCAACCTCAATGTCTTCGTCCCGCACATCATGCCGTACCAGTCCGTCCTGAGCGCCGCTTAACAGCTTTGATGTAATAAATTCATTAAAGCGGGCTGCCACAATTCCGATTTTAATCTCTTTTGATACAAGTTTTCCTTCCAGTGTTTTCATAATTCTTTTCTCACCTTTCTTTAAAATATAATCAGTTAAACGTTCGTCTCTGTTATCCTGTCAGAACGTCAGTATATGTCCCATACGTTCTTTTTTAGTCTTTAAATAGAACAAATCATGCGCCGTTGCATCCATCTGAATCGGTACACGTTTTGTAATTTCTATCCCAAATTCCGACAGCTGGTAAACTTTATCCGGATTATTCGTCAGGAGGCGCATGCTCTTTATTCCCAAATCCCGTAAAATCTGCGCTCCAATATAGTATTCCCTCTGGTCAGCGGCAAATCCAAGCGCCAGGTTTGCTTCTAATGTATCCATACCCTGTTCCTGCAGTTCGTAGGCACGCAGCTTGTTGATGAGACCTATGCCGCGGCCTTCCTGGCGCATATAAAGCAGCACGCCACGGCCTTCTTTTTCAATCTGCGTCATTGCTGCCGCAAACTGCTGGCCGCAGTCACAGCGCAGGGAGCCGAATGTATCTCCGGTCAGGCATTCGGAGTGTACACGGCACAGCACATCTTTGCCATCGCCTATTTCGCCTTTTACAAGTGCTACATGATGTTCTCCATTCAGCTTGTTAATATATCCGTAAGCTATAAAATCCCCGTATTTTGTAGGCATTTTTGTAACTGTTACACGCTCTGCCAGCTTGTCATGGCATCTGCGGTAATCCTGAAGCGCTTTTATCGTAATAAATTTTAAATTCCATTTTTTAGCAAGCTCTGCAAGCTCCGGCGTACGCATCATGGTTCCGTCTTCCCGCATAATCTCACAGCACAGGCCGCACTCTTTCAGACCTGCAAGACGGCACAAATCTACGGTAGCTTCCGTATGCCCGCTGCGCTCTAAAACACCGTTCTTCTTTGACAGCAGCGGAAACATGTGCCCAGGCCTTCGAAAATCCTCCGGCTTCGCATCATCTGCCACGCATCCGAGTGCAGTTATAGAGCGTTCGGCTGCCGAAATGCCCGTCGATGTGGTTACATGGTCAACCGACACAGTAAACGCTGTTTCATGATTGTCTGTATTCTGCTGTACCATCTGCGGAAATTTAAGCTTATTGATATATTCCTCAGACATTGGCATGCAGATCAATCCCTTGCCGTGTACTGCCATAAAATTAATATTTTCCGTTGTTGCAAATTCTGCTGCACAGATAAAATCTCCTTCGTTCTCCCGCTCTGGATCATCTGTTGCTAATATAATCTTTCCATTTCTTAAATCTTCCAGCGCTTCTTCCACTGTGTCAAACTGAATCATAAAACATGACCTCCTAAATCTGTTTAAAATCCATATCTGCTTAAAAACTCTTCTGTGATCCGGCTTTTAGGTGTATCTGAAGATGCCGGCTGCATCAGTTTTTCTACATATTTTCCTATAATATCTGTTTCCAGGTTCACACTGTCCCCGGCACCTTTATCTTTTAATATCGTCTGCTCTACCGTATGAGGAATCGCTGAAATTGAAAAACTCTCTTCCGATACAGCAGCAACCGTCAGGCTGATGCCATCTACTGTAACAGAGCCTTTTTCGACAACATAACGCAAAATCTGCGGCCCGGCTCCGATTGTATACCAGACTGCTGTATCATCACGTTTAGTCTGCAGAATGGTTCCTATGCCATCCACATGGCCTGATACAATATGGCCTCCAAAACGCCCGTTTGCCTGCATTGCCCGTTCCAGATTCACACGGCTGGCGTTTTTCAGATTCGCCAGGGAAGAGCGGTTTAATGTCTCATGCATCACATCTGCGAGAAACTTCCCGGCTGGCAGCGCCGTTACCGTCAGGCAGATGCCGTTTACCGCTATACTGTCGCCGATTTTTGTATCTTCTAAAACCTTGGAAGCCCTTATGGCAAGCACCGCTGAATGCTGGCCGTGCTGTACGCGCTCCACCGTCCCGATTTCCTCAACAATCCCTGTAAACATCAGGTGTCACCCCGCTTTCCTTCTGTGCAGACCGGCCCGCTGTGTGCGGCTGTGCCTTCTTCTGGCAGCCCTTTTTTCAGAAGATTCCCGGCAGAATCCTCTGTCACAGCCAGTTTTGCCGAGTCTCCTTCTGCATCCCTGAGTTCTGCTGCAAGGCCTTCTGCTCTTCCTGTTTCTGTAACAGTTCCTTCCGTATCTTTAACCTCCGCTGCAAAGCCTTCTGCTCTTCTTGTTTCTGACACGGTTCCTTCCGCAGTTTTAATTTCTGCCACAGTACCCTCTATTAGAAAATCTTCTCCCAGTCTAGTAATCGAGCTGTTTTTTAATATAAACGCTTCTGCCGGAGAAGATACGCCTGTCCCTTCTACGGGAGTTCTGGCAGTGCTGCCGCCAAACATCTTAGGTGCAGTATAGGCCAGTACTTTCTGCACAATTCCGCTTTCTAATGCTGCCCAGTTCAGTGTACCTCCGCCTTCCAGCAGAATACTGTCAACCTGTTCTGCTCCAAGCATTGACATAAGCTGCTGTAAATCCACATGGCCATTCTTTTTGTCAGTCTGCAGGACACGGCATCCGGCCTGTTCGAGCGCCGCCTTTTTCTCCCTGTCGGGCGAGCATGCTGCAATGACTGTCGTTATTTCATTTGCTGTAGTCACAATCTGTGAGGTCAGCGGAATACGCAGATTTGTATCACATATAATCCGCACAGGGTTTTTACAGCCTGGAATCCGGCATGTCAGCAGCGGATCGTCCGCCAGCACCGTTCCGATTCCAGCCATGATCCCGGTGTAGCGGTGCCGTAACTGCTGCACATGGTTTCTGGCAGTTTCCCCGGTAATCCATTTTGAAAGTCCTGTATGTGCAGCAATTTTTCCATCCAGTGTCATTGCGTATTTCATGACAACAAATGGCTTTTTATTTTGAATATAGTAGAAAAACACTTCATTTAGACGGTCACATTCTTCCCGCAGCACATTTTCTATGACCTGTACTCCATGTTTTTGCAGTATCTGCACTCCTTTTCCACTGACGAGGGGATTCGGATCTGCTGAACCTATGACAACACGGCTGATGCCGGCCTCTAAAACAGCTTCCACACAGGGCGGCTGTTTCCCGTAATGACAGCAGGGTTCAAGGGTGACATACATTACGGCACCTTTGGGCGATTCTATACAGGAAGCCAGTGCATTGCGTTCCGCATGGGGCTGCCCGTATTTCTCATGCCATCCTGTTCCAATCACACGTCCGTCTTTTACAATGACCGCTCCAACCATGGGATTCGGCGATGTCCATCCGCTGCCTTTTTTTGCATATTCCAGAGCCATACGCATATATTCCCTGTCATCCATACAAACACCTCCCAAAATTTAAATATCGCGGCATTCACCAAATGCCTGTGCTGGCAAGGCACTTAGTTTATTGCTCTAAAAAATAAAAGCTCTGGAATATGAAAATCCAGAGCCGCTGCTACCCAGATAAGAAACCATGCAGATTCATCTGCATGACACTTGTCCATTATCTTCTTTCATCCAGACTATACGGTCGGCTTCGGAATCGCACCGAATCATGCCTTGCGGCTCGTGGGCTTTACCACCGGTAGGGAATCACACCCTGCCCTGAAGATTTTATTTAGTTCTGGAAATGATTATAAACCATTATAAACGGTTATGCAAGAGGATTTTTATTTGAGTTTCCCCATTTTATAAACTCTCATGTCTCGCAATCAGCTATTTTAAAGTATTCAAACAGGTTCATCTGCTGTGATTGAACGCCATAAACCACCCCTGAGGACGTTTCAATCCTTTTGAAATCTTTAAAGAAAAGTTTGTAAAATCCCTTTTAATTTCGTATCTTAATCTGCTATAATGATTATATCAGTAAACAGCTGCATCAATCATAAAGGCGGTGAGAACATGGAGGTAATAGAGGAACTGAATAATGCTGAAATAATGCAGAGAGCTATGGAAGATTTTAGAGAAGTTCAAGAATATATGGCAATTGCAAAAGAAGAACATGCGGCGAAAACATATGCTAAATTAAAAAGAAAATATATTACTTTAAAAGCATTAATTAACAGTTTAGGAGTTAACATGTCAGACATTGACGAAATCAAAGAGTAAAGAATAACAACCACATAATCAGCCACTAAACCAGAGTGTAAAGCCTGTTGAACTGCCAGGGGCTTTACACTTTTTGATTTAGGAGGTTATGACCATGAATAAATATTTTGAGAATGTCAGAATATTAGAAGAATTTTGATTTACATCCGCAGCCCGACAGCCGCCCGCAAAATTAAAAAAGCCGCCCCCTGCAGCAGAATTCTTTCCAGTCTCCAGATATTCTGTATTCCAGCCATCCAGATTTTGCCGGAAACATAACATTCCGGCAAATCTGGATCTGACTGAATATCCAGACATCAGATATGAGAAAAAACCTGCGGCAATAGAGACAGCCTTTTTTGCGGGACCATATCTTCGTATCTAAGATTCATAGTTTGTCTTGTAACACAGTATACTTTTGCTGAAAATACATCATCAGTCTTTCTAATGCCTTCCGCAGCACCTGGCTCTCCTGTTCGCTGATATGTTCCAGAATAAATGTTATCATTTCTTTGTGAAATTTTTCGTGATGCCTGTAAGCCCGTATTCCGCGTTCCGTAAGTTTGATATAGACGACTCTTTTATCACGGTCACTGCGCTGGCGCAGTACATACCCTTTCTTTTCCAGCGAATCCATTGCTTTTGTCAGCGTCCCGGTTGTCACGGATAACAATTTTGCAATCTGAGACATTTTCTGAGGCTCTTTGAGTCCGATTGCTTCTATGACATGCATATCATTATAAGTAATATTTTTAAATTCATCTGTAATCAGCTTCTTTTCTTCAATTTCCATAATGAACTTAAAAAACTGCACTAAGAGCCTGTTCAGTGTCTGCTCTGTTTCCATTCCTGTTACTTCCTTTCCACCCAAAGCTGCATCCTGCCAGACTGATTGTGCGCTGTTTACCAGACAAGTACTGCTGCTCCCCAGGTAAGCCCTGCGCCGAATCCGGCAAGCACAATTTTATCTCCCCGCTTTAGTTTTCCGTCTTTATTTACTCTGTCTAATAAAACCGGCACACTGGCGGCTGAAATATTTCCACATTCCTCTAAACATACCGGGAATTTGTCAGCTGGCTGTTTCAGGCGCTTTGCAACGGCATCGATAATGCGCTGGTTTGCCTGGTGCAGCAGATACAATGAGATATCTTCCGGCTGCAGTTCGGCCTTTGCCAGTGCTTCATTGATGCATTTTGGCACAGTACGGACTGCAAATTTATATACTTCCTGACCGTTCATCTGAACATACTGGCCAGGCGGCATCTGGTTCGCATATGGATTCTGAACCGGCCTGCCGCCGCAGGAAAGCACGCTGCCCTTCACCCCGTCAGATCCCTGTACTCCTGCCAGCATGCCCTGTTCATCTGCGCAGATCACCGCTGCTCCTGCCCCGTCTCCAAACAGTACACAGGTAGAGCGGTCTGTCCAGTCCAGCAGTTTTGACAGGATCTCTGTGCCCGTAATTAATATTTTGCGGTACATGCCGCACTGAATATACGCCTGTGCTGCTATCAGTGCAAAGATAAAGCCGGAGCATGCAGCGCATAAATCATAAGCAGCCGCATTGACGGCCCCTATATCCCTTTGGATTTCACAGGACAGCGGAGGCACTATATGGTCTGGAGAAAGTGTTGCTGCAATGATAAGATCCAGCTCCTCAGGTTTTACATCTGCTTCCTTCAGCGCCTGTACAGCTGCTTCTGCAGACATGCCTGCCGCTGTTTCTTCCACTGCAATATGTCTCGCACCGATTCCGGTACGGCTGCGTATCCATTCATCCGATGTGTCCAGTATTTTGCCAAGGTCATCGTTTGTCACGCGAAGGCCTGGCAGGCAGCTGCCTGTGCCAGCAATTCTCGCTCTCATAAAATTTCCTCCCTTTAAGGTCCTTATTCTGACATGATTTCATACCCTAGAATTTACGGAACCTTTCATAACGTTCCCTTGCAAAATCTTCGCCGCTTTTTTCTGCCTGAGAAGACAGGTATTCTTTTAAATGTTTTTTCATATACTTCGAAATCGTATCTACTGTTACTTCGTCTGCTCCGCCAAATTCCGGGATAATATGTTCCGTAACCTGAAGGTCATATAAATCCTGAGCCGTTATTTTCATAACCTCTGCTGCTTCCTGCGCACGGCTGCTGTCTTTCCATAAAATCGAGGAAAAGCCTTCCGGGGACAGCACAGAATATGTTGCGTTTTCCATCATCCATACCTGGTTGCCGACTGCCAGGGCAAGCGCTCCTCCGCTGCCGCCTTCGCCAGTCATCATACAGATCACCGGCACTTTCAGAGCTGACATTTCGTATAAGTTTCTCGCAATTGCCTCACCCTGTCCTAACTCTTCTGCTTCTGTTCCGCAGAAAGCACCAGAAGTATTGACAAACGTCACAACCGGACGGTGAAATTTCTCTGCCTGTTTCATCAGACGCAGCGCTTTGCGGTACCCTTCCGGAGAAGACATTCCAAAGTTATGCTTCTGGCACTCTTCAATCGTAGTGCCTTTCTGAATACCAATCACTGTCACCGGCTGTCCGTCCAAGAGCGCAATGCCGCCTAAAACTGCCGGATCATCCTTAAACTGCCTGTCGCCATGAAACTCCATAAAACCGTCGAAAATACGGCTGATGTAATCCATGGCAGACGGGCGCGTAACCTGTCTTGCAGCTTTCACTTTGTCCCACGCTGTCCTGCTTTCTTCTTTTGCCATACGCTCGCGGCAGCGTTCATCCGGTATAACATCCATGGTTCCGGCTGTCGTAAATGCATGGAAGCTCTGCGAACTGTGATGATATTTTAAAATCCGTGCAAGTGTCTGTTTTAAGTCTCTGCGTTCCACAATCGCATCTACAAAGCCATGTTCCAGCTGAAATTCTGCCCTTTGAAAACCTTCCGGCAGCTTTTCACCGATTGTCTGCTCAATGACTCTCGGCCCCGCAAATCCGATTAACGCTGCAGGCTCTGCCAGAATAATATCTCCCAGCATTGCAAAACTTGCCGTCACTCCTCCGGTTGTCGGATCGGTCAGCACCGGGACATACAAAAGTCCTGTATCGCTGTGTTTTTTCAATGCTGCGGATGTTTTTGCCATCTGCATAAGAGAAATAATGCCTTCCTGCATGCGTGCACCGCCGGAACAGCAGAACAAAATAACCGGAAGACGCATCGCTGTAGCTTTTTCTACTGCACAGGCAATTTTTTCACCTACGACATGCCCCATACTGCCCATTAAGAAACGGGCATCGCAGACACCTAATACGGCAGGCTCTCCGTCTATCCTTGCATAGCCAATGGTAACGCCTTCTTTAAGTTTTGTCTTTTCCTGTATCTGTATTAATTTATCCTGATATCCCGGAAAATCCAGCGGATCTGTTTCACTGATGTCCTCAAACCACGGCTCAAATGTACCGGCATCTGCCACCATACGGATTCTGTTTTTTGTACGGACACGGAAATAATATCCGCACTCCTGACAGACATATTTATTGGCAACAGTTTCAGCTTTAGACAGGACAGCGCCGCATTTTTTACAGTGAAACGCATCCTTATCAGTATTCGTTTCTGCGCTGAATCCTGTTTTTTTATCTGTATCCTGTGCTTTTGTATCCGGTTTTACTTCATAGTCCGGCACAGGCATATTTTCCTGTTTTAATAAGCGTTTCTTTTCTCTTTTTTCTTTCCAGTTACGAATCCAGGTCATGCGTCCGCCTCACTTCCAATTGCAAACATAATTTCTGCAGAAGCTGCCAGGTTTCCCCTGACAGATGCCGTACCCTTGCCGATACCCACCGGGCCTTTTACTTTTATAATCTCTACTTCCAGGTCAAGCACATCCCCGGGCACTACTTTCTGTTTAAATTTCGCAGACTGAATGCCTGCAAAATAAGCTGTCTTTCCTTTCATTTCCGGCTGTGACAGCATCGCTGCCGCTCCTGCCTGAGCCATGGCTTCTATAATAAGCACGCCCGGCATAACGGGCTCTTTTGGAAAATGTCCCGCAAAAAACGGCTCGTTATAGCTGACACATTTGCGCGCCGTCACCCGTTTGCCCGGCTCTAATTCTTCGATTGTGTCCAGCAGCATAAATGGCTGTCTGTGCGGAATGATTTCCATAATCTGTGATGCATTTAATAAAGACATCTGTTTTCCTCCACTATTACTCTGTCTGCCATAAAGTGTTTTTCTATAGCTCCTGGCAGATACGTTCTGCCAGCTTTCCAGAACCGTCCGGACTCCTGCGCTGCTGCCGCTGAAAATTCTCAGTCTTCATATTTCGATACGGCAAGCGTTGCGTTATGTCCGCCGAATCCGAGGGAATTTGTCAGTGCATGGCGCACTTCTTCGTGATATGGTTCTTTACAGTAATCCAGATCCAGCTCCTCATCCGGTGTCGTATATCCTACAGTGGCATGAATATAGCTGTCCTGTATCTCTTTTACACAGGTGATAAATTCTACTGCCCCGGCTGCGCCTAACAGATGGCCGATCAGGGATTTTGTGGAATTGATATGTATTTTACCTGCATGGCTGCCGAATGCCAGCTTCACCGCCCTTGTCTCAAACAGGTCATTATGGTGCGTCGCCGTTCCATGCGCATTAATGTAAGTAATATCTTCCGGTACAAGTCCTGCATCGTTCATAGCATTTGTCATTGCTCTTGCTGCCCCCGCTCCGTCTTCTGCCGGAGAGGTGATATGATATGCATCCGAAGAACATCCGTATCCTGTGATTTCGGCATAAATTCTGGCCCCGCGTTTTTTTGCGTGTTCCAGTTCTTCTAAAATAACAATACCTGCGCCTTCGCCCATAACAAACCCGCTGCGGTTTTTATCAAACGGAAGGGAGCAGCGGGCCGGATCATCTTCCAGTGAAAGTGCTGTCAGTGAAGTAAATCCGGCAATTCCAAGCGGAGTCACACATCCTTCGCAGCCGCCTGCTACCATAATGTCTGCATCCCCGTACTGTATCGTACGGAACGCTTCTCCAATACTGTTCGTTCCGGTTGCACAGGCAGTGACAGCATTCATGCTCTTTCCTTTTAATCCGTATGCAATCGACACATTGCCGGATGCCATATTCGAAATCATCATAGGTACAAACAGCGGATTTGTTCTGGACGGCCCTTTTTCCAGCAGTTTTTTATGTTCCCGCTCAATCGCCTGCAGACTGCCGATTCCGGAACCGATGATGCATCCGGCCCGGTAAGCATCCTCTCTGTCCATATCAATCCCTGCATCTACCATCGCTTCTTTTGCGGCTGCCATTGCGTACTGGCTGAACAGTTCCATGCGTTTCGCGGATTTAAAATCCATATAATTTTTACCGTCAAATCCTTTGACTTCCGCTGCCAGATGACATTTGTATTCTGATGCGTCAAAATGTGTAATAGGTGCAAATCCGATTTTCTGCTCTTTCACTGAATTCCAGAACTCTTCTACATTTAATCCAATCGGTGTAACTGCACCCATTCCCGTTACTGCTACTCTCCGTTTCATTCTTACCTCCTCATTCCATATGCAGGACTCCCTGCTTTCTAATATGCCGGCTGTCTGCAGAACCGGATGCCTGCCAGGCACATCCCCGTCTGCACTGCCATAACATATCCCATAACCGGCGGCTACATCGCCATTCCTCCATCTGCACTGATCACCTGTCCGGTCAGATAGGACGACATATCCGATGCCAGAAACAGCACGGTGTCTGCGATTTCTTCCGGCGCTGCCGCACGGCCCAGCGGAATCTGTGCCAGCATCTGCTCTTTTACTTTATCAGGCAGATTCTCAGTCATTTCAGTCTGTACATACCCAGGCGCAATGGCATTCACTAAAATTCCGCGGGATGCCAGTTCTCTCGCCGTACTCTTTGTCAGCCCGATTACCCCTGCCTTGGACGCACTGTAATTTGCCTGCCCTGCATTTCCTAAAATACCGGAAACGGAAGTAATATTGATAATCCTGCCGCTGCGCTGTTTTAACAGATATCTGGAAGCATGGCGGATTGTGTTAAACGTCCCTTTCAGATTGACATCCAGCACACGGTCATAATCTTCTTCGGACATTTTCATTAATAATCCGTCTTTTGTAATTCCTGCATTATTGACAAGAATATCCAGCTTGCCGCTTTTTTTAATGATCGTCTCTATCATCTTCGCACATGCCTGAAAATCGGCCACATTGCACTGCACAGTCTCAGCCATGCCGCCATTTTGTATGATTTCAGCAGCTGCCGCTTCAGCCGCTTCTTTGGAACCATTGTAATTTAAATAAACATATGCGCCATGCTGTCCCAGTTTTTTAGCTGCAGCACATCCGATTCCTCTTCCGGCACCTGTCACCAGTGCGATTTTACCTGTTAACATAAGCCTCCAAATCCTCCGGTTTTTCAATATGGTACACGGATACCTCTTTGTTAATTTTCTTCATAAATCCGCTCAGTGTCCTGCCTGGCCCGATTTCTACAAATTCGTCTGCACCCTGACTGATTAACATCTCTATGCTCTGCTGCCAGCGCACCGGAGAAGATACCTGTTTTTCCAGCAGCCCTTTGATTTTATTGTAATCCGTCACAAAATCTGCAGTTACATTAGATACATATGGAACGGTAATTTCACGGATCATTACACCGGCTAATTCTTCTGCCAGTTTTGTGCCGGCTTCTTCCAGCATTTTAGAATGGAACGGGCCGCTTACCTTTAACGGCAGAATCCGCTTTGCCCCGGCTGCTTTACATGCTTCTCCCGCTGCCTGAACAGCTGCCAGTTCTCCGGTAATTACAATCTGTCCCGGACAGTTATAATTTGCCACTGATACAATTCCGTCAGTCTGTTCACAAGCCTTTTCAATCGCGTCTGCATCCAGGCCGGTCACAGCTGCCATGGCTCCGCCCTGCGGTACTGCTTCCTGCATATAAATGCCGCGTTTTCTTACAACACGGAATGCATCTGCCGGATCTAACGCTTTTGAAACAATCAGAGCGCCATATTCTCCAAGGCTTAAGCCTGCTGCATAATCAGGCCGCAGATTTGCCTGCTCCATTGCCATATAAATAGCTGTCTCTGCTGTCAGCATCGCAATCTGTGTATATTCCGTTATATTGATCTTTTCGTTTTCTTCAAAACACAGTGCCGCAATATCTAAGCCAGTCACACTGGAAGCCTGGTCAAAAACTGCCCGGCAGATCTGATAGCGGTCATAAAATTCTTTTCCCATTCCAGTATACTGTGCTCCCTGACCAGGAAACATATAGACTGTTTTTCCCATATCTGCTGTTATCCGCCTTTCTTTTTCTCTGTTTTTATAAATCTTCTACAAAATGAATTTGTTTACAGTTTCAGCAGTTTTTCTGCCTGGCCGATAATTTCGTCAATAATTTCCCTGCATGTATTTTCCTGTCTTACAAGTCCTGCAATCTGCCCGGCCATCAGGCTGCCGCCTTTTACATCTCCGTCCATAACCGCTTTGCGCAGGGAACCGAGAGTCAGGGTCTCTAATTCTTCAAAAGAAGCTCCCGCTTTTTCCATTTTCAGATAATCACGGCTCATCTGATTGCGGAGTACGCGAATCGGATGTCCTGTGGATCGTCCGGTTACTTCTGAATCAATATCTTTTGCTTTCACAATACGTTCTTTATAATTTTTATGCGCAATAGATTCTGCTGCTGTTACAAACCTCGTACCCATCTGAACGGCCTCAGCTCCTAACATAAATGCCGCCGCAAATCCTCTGGCATCCGCAATTCCTCCGGCTGCAATGACTGGTATCTGCACCGCATCCACAGTCTGGGGTACAAGCGCCATTGTCGTCAGTTCTCCGATATGTCCGCCTGACTCCATGCCTTCTGCTACAACCGCATCCGCCCCGGCCCTTTCCATCAGTTTTGCCATTGCCGCACTGGCGATTACCGGTATTACTCTGACTCCGGCTTCTTTCCACATCGGTATAAACTTACCTGGATTTCCGGCACCCGTAGTAACCACCGGCACGCCTTCTTCTACAACGACTCTGGCTACTTCCGCTGCATTCGGATTCATCAGCATGACATTCACGCCAAACGGCCGGTCCGTCAGCCTCTTTACCTCACGAACCTGTTCGCGTACAACTTCAGGCGGCGCACTGGCTGCCCCGATAATTCCAAGCCCGCCGGCACTGGATACTGCTGCCGCTAAGTGATATTCCGCAACCCATGCCATGCCGCCCTGTATAATCGGATATTCGATTCCTAAAAGTTCTGTAATTCTGGTTTTCATGATACTTCCGCCTTATTCTGTCACATCAGGCTTTTTAATTTCTGCCTTACTGCCACATTATTTTTCATGTTCTGCCTTATTCTGTTTCATCAGACACTTTTATGTTCTGTCTTACTCTGTCACATTATGCTCTTTTAAGTAGTTCATCACATCGCCGACAGTAGTTACATTTTCCAGATCTTCAGATGGAATTTCTATACCGAATTCTTCTTCCAGCGCCATAACCAGCTCAAAAATGTCCAGTGAATCTGCACCCAGGTCGTCTTTAAAGGAAGTTGCTTCTGTAATGGCTGTATCTGTATTTAACTGCTCTTTTACGATTTCTGCGATTTTTTCTAACATTTGCTTTCTCCTTGTTTTTCGGAATTTTAGATTATTGGATTATTGTTTGAGAGTCGAATTGTTTGATTATCAAATTATTTGGCTCTGAGGCAATCATAGTACTGCCGGGAAAATTTGTCAAGACGAAAATATGGAAATTTTTTGCTGGGAGTGAATGCCCGTAACAGCTCAGCTTGTCTGTACGGTTACGAACACCCGGAAATTCTGCATCAGGCAGACCTGCCCCTGGCAGAACAGAGCTGTCTTTATAATGTATGCTTCAATCAGAAATCTTACAGTACCGGGCCGCACTGCAGCCTGTATATGCTATGAGGTTTAAAAACTGCTTGACTTGCCTGTAAGCACAGGAATATACTCATAGAAATAACTGGCAGAAAACAAATCTGAAACTCTGGTTTCTATCCTGACAGGGCGGTATTTACAGCTACTGCAGAAATGCAAATAAAACTATTAACATGCAAATAGAAAGGATACGGCAGCAATGGCCATTTTTCTCATTTTATCAGGAGTTTTAATGACACTGTGCGGGATTTATCTATACATCATAATACAAAGGTTTCTGAGCATGTTTCCGGCAGGAGGAAAAACATGGCTGAAGAAAATGACTGCAGCTGTTACAGCGCTGCTGCTTGTGCTCAGTTCGCTAAATCTGTTTGGAACCGGAGCACTGCTTGTGCTGCATTTTATCGCTGCTTCAGCTGTAACGGATCTTGTCCGGCTGCTGGTGAAAAAAGCTGGATACAGAATTCCTGATCTATGGGACAGGCTGTACCGCTGCAGCGTCCCGGCACTTGTGATTACCTCTGCGATCATGGGGTATGCATATGTGAACATGCATCACATAATCGTTACAAAATATGAAGTACCTGTAGAAAAAGAAATACGCGAAGAAGGATACCGGATTGTATTTCTGTCAGATCTGCATTTCGGGACAACCATGAACCAGGAAAAACTGCTGGAACTCTGCAGTCGCATGGAAGCGGAACATCCTGACCTGGTAGTGCTCGGAGGCGATATTGTAGATGAAGCGACATCTTTGAAAGAAGTAAAACAGGCATTCCAGGCTCTCGCGCAGATTCAGAGTACATACGGAACGTATTATGTATACGGCAATCATGACAAAGGCCGGTATGCCGAAGACTGCGAGTTTACAGCGGCAGGCCTTACAGAAGCAGCCAGGAATGCAGGCGTATACATCCTTGAAGATGATACTGTGATGCCGAATGAAGAATTATCAATATCCGGACGGCGTGACCGGTCTGACGCTGTTATGGAAAAAATCCCCAGACAGGATTCCGCGGCACTTTTAGACGGTATCCCGCAGACTGCCGTTCACATTATAGCAGACCACCAGCCCCGGGATATGGAAGAAAATGCAGCGGCCGGATTCGATTTCATGCTGAGCGGACATACCCATGCAGGACAGATGTGGCCGGTGGGGCTGATTACGGAACTATTTGATAAACGCACTGTGAATTACGGCATAAAATCTTTTGGAGACATGCAGTTAATCGTATCATCAGGAGCCGGCGGATGGGGATATCCGCTTCGGACGGGCAGACATAGTGAATTTGCAGTAATTTCTATCTGCCCGGAACGCACATCAGAAATTAAAAACTGACTGTAATTAAGGAGGAAATCTATGACAGAAATATTATTTGGCGAAAGTGAAGCAGCTTCCATGAAATGTGCAAAAGGCAGCGGCGGCATCATCGGGCCAATGGCTGTTACCGGCCATGCATCTTATACGCCGCCCGTAAAAAAGAAATGGTCCGGCGTGCCCGGCTCGCCTGACGAAGTGCTCTGCTTAGGCTACATGCTGGATATCGGCAGCCTGCAGTATCCGGCAGAAAGCCCGCAGCGAAAACACATTCTTCTGCAGATGCAGGGAATTCGGACGGACGAATCAAAAAAGCCGCAAAACCCAGACGATCAGGAAAGGCTGGAGGCTCTTCAGAACCTTCAAAAGTATGACAGAGACTACGCAAAATTAAAAGAGATCGCGGCAGGCGGCGGCGCTGTGCGTATCTGGTTCAGCAGAAGGACACCATATTCGTATTGCGGATTGTGCTGGCTGTGCCATGAACTGGCCAGGACAAAAGCTGACATATATGTCATTGACCTGCCAGAATATGAAGTGCATGCAGACTATATTGTACACCATAAAAGCTGGGGCGAAATAGAATGCGAGCGGTTCAGTACGTATCTGAACAGGCAGAAAAAACTAACCTGTTTAGAAAAGCGTATGTATGAATCAGAATGGATGGAAGCCGCAGCATCAGGCAGTGTGCTCAGAGCCATTGTAAACGGAACGCTGATGGGCGTGCCTGAAGAATTTTATGATTTTCTGATTCTAAACAGGCTTACCAGTCAGCCGGAAAAAGAAGCCAGAATTATCGGGGATATTCTCGGAAAATCGCAAAACGGAGTCGGAGACTGGTGGTACGCTTACCGGATACAGAAGCTGATTGAAAGCGGAATGATCGGGATTGCGGAGGATAGCGGTGAAGAGTATGCGCGTGTTATTTATAAATGTGTTTGAATAATAGATATCCCGGACGCCGGGAAGAGACACTTTTTCCTTTTTCTGTTCCGCCTGCAAACAGTAAGAAATTCTAAATTTTCTGCTTCAAGGCTGTGGCAGCGGACGGA
>CAJTVR010000068.1 GCA_910580075.1 uncultured Eubacterium sp.
ATGCCCTGGCGCTCTGGCATGCTTTATGTTCTGGCACTGGCAGGCACCTTTTGGGGCTTCCAGGTTTTCAGAAGCGGCAGGCAGTGAGCCCCAAATCCTGTGCATCGGGCAGAAAATTAAGAATTTCTAACTGTTTTCCGGAGTCACAGAAAAAGGAAAAAGTTTCTCCGCCCCGGCTGGTACTGGATGAACTTAAATGTCTGCCTGGCGTTCGGGAATCCCATACTTTTCGGGTATCCTATAGAAATAACTGAACACAGCTGCACAAGAGCAGCGTTCTAAATAAATTAAAAAGCACATCTTTTTTATACATGGTATATCTGCAAATCAGAAAATTCCTTCATCCGGCAGCTAACGTAAAAAAACAGTCATTTCACGTAAAATTTCAGAAAATACACAAAAATAAGGTACACTATCGTTAGCAGTTGTTTTGCAGCAGAAAAGGAGAAATGGTATGGAAAAAATCGATTTTAACAGCGGCTGGACCTGCAGATGCATGACAAGGGACGAAGAGGAATACCATGTAACGCTTCCTCATGACGCCATGATTTCAGAACCGCGCAGCGAAGAAAGCAGGGGAGAAGGCAATACGGGATGGTATATCGGCGGAGATTATGAATACCGGAAAAAATTTATGGTTTCAAAAGAAGATCAGGATTCTGACATCCTGATTGAGTTTGAGAGCATTTACCACAATGCAGAAATATTTATCAATGGAAAAAAAGCAGCCTTCCGCCCGTATGGATATACAAATTTCTATGTAAATACGAAGGGATTTTTAAATTACGGCATGAAAAATGAAATCCGTGCTGTTGCGCATAATTCGGACCAGCCAAACAGCCGCTGGTATTCAGGAGCGGGGATTTACCGTCCGGTTTATTTATGGAAAGGCAAAGGGGCGTATGTGAAAGTAAACGGCATTAAAATCCGGACTGTCAGCTATGACCCTGCTGTGATAGAAGTATATGTGGAAGTATCCCAGAGCGGCACAGGGGAGATTACGGTTTATGACGGAGTGAAAACAGCCGCAAGGCAGACGTTTACAGCATATGCACATACAGAAGGCGGAGATACGCAGGAGCGGAAGAAAGAAGGAAAGAAAAGCAAAGTCTGTGCCCGGGTGCAGATTCCGGTACAGGATGCAAAGTTATGGAGCTGCGAGTCTCCGCATCTGTATACCTGCCAGGTGGTTTTTGGGGAAGACTGCGTGAAGGAGACATTTGGAATAAGGTTTTTGGAATGGAATGAGAAAATCGGATTTGCAGTCAATGGAAAAAGGACGATTCTGCGGGGAGCCTGTATTCACCATGACAACGGTATCCTGGGAGCCTGTTCGTATCCTGAGGCCGAAGAACGCCGGGTGCGTATTTTAAAAGAAAACGGCTACAATGCCTTACGTTCAGCCCATAATCCCTGTTCAAAAGCATTACTGGAAGCCTGTGACCGCCTGGGCATGATGATGATGGACGAATATGTCGATGTGTGGTATATACATAAAACGGAGTATGATTATGTCAGTGATCTGCACAAATGGTGGAAGCAGGATTTAAAAGATATGACAGATAAGGACTATAACCACCCATGTGTAATTATGTATTCTACCGGAAATGAAGTATCCGAAACGGCACAGAAAAAAGGGATCGAACTGACTGGAAAGTTTACAGAATATCTGCATGGATTAGATGCAACAAGGCCGGTTACCTGCGGCATCAATATTTTCTTTAATTTTTTAAGCTCTATAGGACTGGGTGTTTACAGTGACGATAAGGCTAAGAAACAGGCGCAGGCAGCAGAGCAGTCCGCACAGGCGGCAAAGGCAGAAAAGAAGCGGAAAAAATCTGTGGGAAGTGCATTTTACAATTCGCTTGCATGCCTGATGGGTGATTATTTTATGAAATGCGGCGCGACGTTATATCCATGCGATGTAAAGACAAGAGATGCTTTTGCAAATATGGACATTGCGGGATATAATTACGGAATTTTCCGTTACAGGCATGATTTGAAAAAATATCCAAAACGCCTCATTTTAGGAAGCGAGACGTTTTGCAAGGATGCTTATGCGTTTTGGGAAACCGCCAGGACAAATAACCGTATAATCGGGGATTTTGTATGGGCCGGAATGGATTATATCGGCGAAACCGGGGACGGTGCTGCGGAATATTCCGATTACAAAGAAGAGAATCCAGCCTGCAGAATGACCGGGAATAACGGGCGCATAGACCTGCTTGGCAGGCCAAGGGCAGAAGCAGCTTTTACAAAAGTAGCTTTTGAACAGGAAACAGGCCCGTATCTTGCAGCAGAGCCGGTCTATCAGAAGGAAAAGCTGCAGCTTACCGGATGGGCGCTTACCAAGGCAATCGAAAGCTGGTCGTACAGAGGATGCAGCGGGCAGAAAACAAAAGCAGAGGTTTATGCAAGGGCTGCAAAAACGGAGCTGTTTATCAACGGAAAAAGCGTCGGCATCCGTAATATGAAACATAAATGCCGTGCTGTTTTCCCCGTCATATACGAAGACGGAGAGATCACAGCTGTTTCATATGACGAAACCGGAAAAGAAATCGGGCGCAGGACATTAAAGACAGCCGGAAAAGAAACTGTACTCCGTCTCATCCCGGAAAAAAGTGAAATCAGGCCAGGCGGGCTTGGATTTATCTGGCTGCGGTATACAGACCAGGAAGGCATCCTAAAGCCAATGGAAAAACATCTGCTGACGGCAGAAGTCGAAAACGGTACACTAAAGGGGCTGGGAAGCGCAAATTCTTACGTAAAAGGAAACTATACAGACGCATCAGTCAAAACATATTACGGAGAAGCACTGGCCGTTGTGCGCGCAGACGGCAGCGGGCCGCTAAAACTGACAGTTACCAGCCAGAACAAAAAGCAGTCCATAGAAATTCCTCTCGCAGCAGCTGATCTAACACAGAGCCGTCAGTAAGATTTCGATGTGAGGGCAGTTTTAACTTTTCAAACTCCATAAAAGACAGCAGGCAAAACGCCGGCTGTCTTTTATGCGGTCAGTTTGTTTAGAACTTAAATTATCGTTTGGTCCCCAAAACATCATAGTATTCATCGCTGTATTGAATGTTACTGTCATCAAAATCAGACTGCAGTTCTTTGACGTATTCAAATGGATTTTTCATAGCGGTAATATGAAGTTCTTTTTCTAAAAGGGACAATAACTCTGTCTGCTCTGCAGTCCGGATTTCTCTTTCATCCTGCAGGTGCTGTTCAAACTGCTGCTTATTCATCCACACGATCTGCTCAACAGGATTTGCAGAACCGCACGCAAGGATCAGACTGATAAAGTCACTGAAATTTTTTGCAAGCGGATAAACATTTGTATCTGAACAGCTTTCCGGGTTACAGGAAAATACAGTTTCACCATATCCGCCGATAAAGCAGTACATGATACAGCCCTCAAAACCGATTGCCTTAGCATTTACCGGATAGCAGAAGCAGCCGGCATATCCTTCTCTTTCTAAAGATATGAAACTGCTGTCAATTTCAAGTGAAAGGAATTTCTCATATACTGTCATCCCATGCACCTCCACAAAAAATAAGTTTGTATATTAATTTGCTGCATATAAGTATACCACATTCCAGCAAAACAGTCTATTCCTGCTTTTGAAAGATTTTGGGAACATCCCCCAAATTATAAATTTACACCCATATATTATTTCCTATAATGCTTTACAAAAACCAGACGGGAGAGGGAATCTGCCCGGTCTTCCTGTGGCTTTGGAAGAATGTTTAGAAGCCCCTGGTATTCTGCCCGAAAAACAGGCGGCGCAGCCGAAGCGGCATCTGTAGCTTCTGATCTTTCATCAGGGCGGGTTAGATGCCGCGTCCGTCCGATGCCACAGCATACACGCAGAATGCCTGGGGATTCTTAACATTCTGGAACGGCCACAGGAAGACCGGGCAGATTCCCTCTCCCGGCGTCCGGGTATCCATAATAGTAACGCCCTCCCCCCGGCGTCCCCGCATCCATGAAAGCATCCTAAATTTAGCTAATCTGTATAAAAATCATACAGTTCACGTTAAAAAATATACGTTCCACGCAAGACATATCCTCATAGGGTTCATACATGGTATATTATTTTCATAAAACAGCACAGCTGTATAAAGATATTAAGCATAATGCTTAAAGGAGGGAAAATATGAGCAGCAAAAGAAACAATCTCTGGCGCGGGCTTACTGTCTGCATGGCTTCCCTGTTTACCGCAACAGTAAGTGCAGGGCCGTTAGCAGACAGCTACCGTACCGACATTGACAAATTTCTTGGAACGAAGAGTACCCGCATGGTAACGAAAGAAGCAGACGGGGAAGAGCTGTATACGTATCAGTCGGACTATGCAGATACAGATGAGCTTTTAAAGGCTGTTGAAGACCTGGGAGAACGTGTCAGCGAAGAAGGAACGGTACTTTTGAAAAATGAAAACAAGGCCCTTCCGTTATCAAAAGAAGAAACGCAGAAAGTATCCCTGCTTGGATTCTCCAGTTATTATCCGGTTCAGGGCGGTGATATGGGAAGTTCCCTGACACCGAATGGCGGCTCGGATACAGCTAAAGGTACCTCTGCGGATACGGTGGATTTTGTACAGGCTCTGAAAGCAAAGGGATTTGCAATGAATGAGACACTCAGCAGCATGTATAAAAATCTGGAATCCAGCTTCAAGACAGAGATCGATATGTGGGGCACGACGATGGAATATTACCATATCACAGCGCCGGGCACATCGGATGTATTTTCCAGTAAAGAACCGTCTCAGGCAGTGATGGACCAGACAGATGCGGCATGGAAAGACAGCCTTTCGGATTATAATGTTATGATTGTAACGATTGCGCGTTCGTCGACAGAAAACGGGACATATCTTCCAGGCAGAGACGGCGTGGATCCATCCCAGGATCTGAACCAGACAGACCCGCTGGGGCTTTCGGATGATGAGCGAGACCTGATTGAGGCGGCGGCCAGAGCAAAAGAAGCAAACGGCGGCAAAGTGATTGTACTGCTTAACAATGCCAATACAA
Source organism: uncultured Eubacterium sp. (assembly GCA_910580075.1). Classification (GTDB taxonomy): domain Bacteria; phylum Bacillota; class Clostridia; order Lachnospirales; family Lachnospiraceae; genus Eubacterium_J. The sequence goes on from CAJTVR010000068.1 coordinate 5,032, forward strand.
TGGAAATGGATGAAATTAAAAATAACGACAGCGTGGATGCGATTCTGCAGATCGGACTTCCGGGCGGTTACGGGTTTTACGGTGTTGCGGATCTTTTATCAGGCGATGCGAATCCATCCGGTCATCTGTCTGATACATATGCAGTAAAAAATGCAGCTTCTCCGGCAGCACAGAACTTTGGAAACTTTGCCTGGACAAATGCTGACCCGGCGCAGAGCATCAATTCGTTTGAGGTGGAAGCAGAAGGGATTTATACGGGATATAAATATTATGAAACGCGGTATGCAGATACGGTTCTCGGACAGGGGAATGCAGATTCTGCAGCCGGAAGTTCCAGTGAAGGAGGATGGGATTATGAAAAAGAAGTATCCTATCCGTTTGGCTACGGGCTGTCTTATACGACATTTGAGCAGAAATTAAAAAGCGTAAAAACAGACCTGGGTGCAAGAACCGTTACAGCCGAGGTAGAAGTGAAGAATACTGGAGACACAGCAGGAAAGGATGCTGTTCAGCTGTATGTTTCTGTGCCGTATACAGATTATGATAAAGAGCATCTGGTTGAAAAAGCGGCTGTCCAACTGCTGGACTATGAAAAAACAGATCTGTTAGAGCCAGGCGCTTCACAGACAGTTACGCTGACTGCAGATGCACAGGATATGGCAAGCTGGGATTCTTCCTGCAGCAATGCGAAAGGTACAAAAGGAAACTGGATTTTAGATGACGGTACATACTATTTTACAGTTTCAAATGGTGCGCATGAGGCAGTTAACAATGTATTAGCCGCGCAGGGACAGGAGACGGACGGAAATGCAGAAAATGTAAAGGAATGGGAACTTGCAGAATTTGATTCAGAATCATTTGCAGTATCCTTAAACGGTAGGCCGGTAGAAAACCAGCTGGCAGATGCAGACCTCAATTACTGGATGCCGGATACTGTGACCTATCTTTCCAGAAGCGACTGGGAGAACACATGGCCGTCTGCCTATACAGATTTAACTGCGACGGAAGATATACTGGCAGTACTGGATAATGATATTTATGAAATCAAAGAAAACGGAGATCCGTCGTCAGTTATTTTTGGTGCAGACAATGGGCTGAAACTTGCGGATTTAAAAGGAGTTACGGATATCGAAGACGAGCGCTGGGGACTTTTAATGGACCAGATTACGCTGGAAGAGTGCCTGATCCGTACTGCATTTGGAGGAACGAGTACAAAAGTCATAGAATCAATCGCATCTCCGGAAGTGATTCAGAATGACGGGCCGAACGGATTTAATTCCTATCCGTTAGGACAGTATGCGAATGCGGATGATTCTTCAGATGATCCGTGTGTGATCGCACAGGATGATCCGAACCGGGAATATAAAATGGGCGTTATGGCCAATGAAACAGTGCTTGGACAGACATTCAGCAAACAGCTGGCAAAAGAATGGGGCAGTGTGATAGGCAATTATTCTCTGTGGGCAAATACGGCCATTTTCTGGGGAGCCGGCACAAATCTGCACCGTGTTCCTTACAATGCACGCAATCATGAATATTATTCAGAAGACGCTGTGCTCACAGCCGGACAGGCAGCGGCTTTTATTGCAGAAGGAAGGTCCTATGGAACCATTATTGCGCCAAAGCATTTAGCATGCAATGATACGGAAATTAACCGGACTGGAATTGCTGAATTTATGTCCGAACAGGCAGTGCGGGAAAATGAGCTGCGCGGAACGCAGTCCAGTATCGAAGATGCCGGTGCGCTCGGCGTTATGACGACTTATAACCGGATTGGCTGTACACAGAGCAATGCACACACCGGACTTTTGAAAAATATCCTCTCAGGCGAATGGGGATTTAAAGGGTTAATATCGGAGGACTTTATTCAGGACCCGTCTTATACGGTATTAAAAGAAGCCGTTTTAAACGGTGTCACCATGACCTGTAACACAGGCGATAACACCATGGCTGCAGTGGCTGAAAAATGGCCGTACTGGACAGTGGAAAATGTAAGCAGGGACGAACAGATGCTGCGGGCATTAAAACAGGCGATGCTGAATCAGAATTATGCACTGGCGAATTCAAATGCATTAGACGGCATGTCGTCATCTACGTATATTGAAAAAGTAAGAACCTGGTATGATAATCTGCTTACCGGGCTGCAGATCGGATTTGCAGTTCTGAGTGTGCTGTGCATTGCAGCATATCTGTCTGGTTTAAGGAAAAACAGGGAGGAAGAAAGATGATGGGAAATAAAAAAGCAGCTCCTGGAGCAGTCCTGATGATTCTGACAGCGGCTGCAGCACTGGCAGCATTGGTACTGTATATCCAAAACTGTAAAACCAATTATTTTATGAATCTGGGAACAGACCAAAGCATTGTGGTATGTCTTGCAGTCTGCGCCAGTGCAGAGATACTGATGGTAATTCTGTCCGCTGTGCTGGGTGCAAAACCATACCTGGATATTCTTCCGGTTATCGCAGGAGTCTGCGCAGCCACTGCCACCGTCAGGTTTATCGGAAGCAGAATTGCCGGAGCAGCGTCTATCATGACTTTTGAAAATAATGCAGAAAATATGGCTGATCTAAACTCAGCGATTGTGGCAATGGCAGTCTGTGCAGCCGCTATGTTCTGCGTAATGATTTCCAGTTTTTTTAAGGCCGTGAAAGATTGAGAGAGTTAAGGATAAGAGAATTAAAAAGACGCCATGATAAATCTGGAAAGCCAGGCAGGGCTTTCAGACAAACGGGTCTAAAAGTCCTGCTGTCATGCTTCTGCATCTGCCTGTTATTCCTTTGTGAAGGCTGCGGCAGACGCGAAGCAAATCCCGTTTTATGCCGCATCGTGATTGAAAAAGGGGAAGGCTTTCTTGTGAAACATCCAGCCCGGATCGTGGAAAGGGGCAGTGATGCGGTATTTATACTGCAGCTGGAAAACGGATATGAATGGGAAGAAAAAGACGACGGGATACACTCTTATGAGGTACGGCATGACAGGGATGGCAAGACCCTGCATCTTACAGTAAAAAATGTACAGTATTCAGAAGCACTGCGGATGCCTGTGAAAAAAGGCCGGAAAATTACATACTATGCCAATGGTGCAGACAGGCTGGACGGCAGGCCTTCGAAAGAGGGAGTGGAAGTAAAAACAGCGGATACGCATCTGCGTGCGAATACTGCAATAGGTACAGATCTATTTGTAAGGGAAGGATTTGTGCAGACAGGCTGGAATACAATGCTCGATGGGAGCGGGACATTTACAGGACTTGGAAGCCGTGTGGACTATAAGGAAGGAATGGTCTTGTATGCACAGTGGGAGCCATGGACAGACAGCAGCTGTTTTTCTTATAGAAAAGAGAAAGGTTTTTGTGTAATTACGGGCTATCACGGGAATGCAAAGACTGTCTGCATTCCGGCGCGCATGGACGGACTTTCCGTGCGCAGGATTGCCAGACATGCGTTTCAAGGGGCACAGTGCCATACGCTTATCCTTCCGCAAGGGATTTATGAGGCAGAAAACGGGGCGTTTCAGGATGCATTGCTCAGAGAAATTTATTTTTATGATGATTTGATGAAAATCAGTGATTATGCCTTTGAAGGATGTTCTGATTTACGGAGCGTACATATCAATGCGGTACAAAAACCTGTTTACAGCGGCAGTTACTTTGATACCTTCCAGGATAAATATGACAGGCTCTTAAGCCTGAAGGAAAAAAAGAAAATGGTGCTTTATTCCGGTTCATCCGCACGGTTTGGGTATGACAGTGCAAAAATCGATGCAGCATTTTTGCAGTATGAAATCGTCAATATGGGGGTTTTTGCATATTCCCCGGCTCTTCCGCAGCTTCTGCTGATTTTAGATTTGATGCAGGAGGGAGATCTTTTCGTATACGCACCGGAGTTTGATGCGGCAAAACGCCAGTTCTGCAGCCAGAAGGAGTTAGATTATGCAGTCTTTGCCATGATGGAATCAGACTATGATACATTTGCAAAACTGAATATCAGAAATTTTTCACAGGTGTTTACAGCTTATGCTTCTTACAATGCCATGCGCCAGGAAATGGAGAAAAAAAGCTATCAGATCAGTGCCTGTGACTATGACGAAGAGGGAAATCCGGCAGAAGGACCGAGCTATAATGAATATGGAGATTATATTTTATACAGGCCAAATGAAAGTTCGGATAAGCCTGTTTTCGGACTTGCGGTACCGTATACGGTGCGTGCGTTTCCAAAAGAGCAGTACATCGAGCCGTTAAACCGGATGTTTCAGCAGTTTTTAAACAAAGGCATACAGGTGTATTTTACTTATGCGTCGAGAAACCGTCTGGCACTTTCCAAAGACAGCACATACGAAGAACGCACCAGGCTGCATGCATATTTCAAAAAACATCTGGCAGTGCCTGTCATTTCTGAACTGGAAGATTCGCTGTATCCAGGCAGATATCTGTATGGAACAGATAATCATCTTTCGACAGAGGGGGTAAAGATACGGACGGAAAAGCTGATACAGGATCTAGGGTACCAGCATGGCCGGGATAGAACGTGACAGATCTTCAGTTACCGGCTAAACGGCATCTGTCTGATACAAAAAGGAGCAGAAAAATGAAAAACAAAGGATCATGTTTATTATGGATACCTCTGTCAGAAGCAGCCTTTCTTCTGGCGTTTCTTCTGGGAGCTTCCCTGGAAGAAGTGCTGGCCGGGGTGCTGGTACTTTTAGCATGCAGCCTTTTTCATGTATGGATGTTAAGTGAAAGGGGCAGCAGAAAATGAATTTTATTTCGCTGGAATTTCTGCTGTTTTTTCCTCTGGTACTGCTGCTTTCCAATTTTTTATGCCACAGCGGTGAAACATGCAGCTCACACAGGATCCCGCTGAAAATGTCCGGCCGGGTGCGCCTGCTGTTTCTTTTAGCAGCCAGCTATCTGTTTTATATGAACGGGATTTCTGCCAGGGGAGGACTGCTTTTGCTTTCTACCGTATGCTCCTGGCTGCTGGCCGGACAGATTCAAAAGCAGCGGAAAAGACGGTTAAAAAAAGTCTGGCTGTCTGTGGCTGTTTTGTACTGCACCGGCTGTCTGCTGCTGTTTAAAAGGCCAGGCTTTTTAGTGCCAGGGATTTCCTTTTATATTTTTCAGATGCTTTCTTATGTAATCGATGTCTATAGGAAGCGGGCAGAGTGCGAGAGAGATTTTGCGGCTTATGCGCTGTATGTGTCTTTTTTTCCACAGCTGGCAGCCGGGCCTGTGGAACGTGCCGGGCGGCTGCTGCCGCAGCTAAAACAGGAGCAGGCGGCCGGAAGGCGGCAGATGACAGGCGGGCTCTGGCTGATTCTGCGGGGATTTTTTAAAAAACTGGCAGTGGCAGATGAGCTGTCCGGATTTGTGGAGCCTGTTTTTGAAGCACCGCAGAATGCGGGAGGACTGACTGTACTGATCGCAGTGTTTTTCTTTTCCATACAGATTTACTGTGATTTTTCGGGATATACGGATATTGCAAGAGGTTCGGCACGTATGATGGGGATTGAGCTGATGGAGAATTTTGCACATCCGTATCAGGCGGAAACGGTCAGGGATTTCTGGCGCAGGTGGCATATCAGTCTGAGCAGGTGGTTTACAGACTATCTTTATATTCCGCTTGGCGGCAGCAGACGGGGGATTTTTTGTACCTGCAGAAATATTCTGATCGTATTTACAGCCAGCGGACTGTGGCACGGACTTTCCCTGAATTATGCGGTCTGGGGACTTTTACACGGGACGGCGCTGGCAGTTTTCAGCATCCGGGAATATGTTCCGGGCAAAGCAGTACATAAAAAGTCAGACAGACGGACATGCACAAAGCTGCACCGGATGGCTGCGCGCGCGGGGACATTTCTGTTTATATGTTATACATGGATATTTTTCCGGGCAGAAAGCCTGAGCGATGCATGGATTCTGTCTGGCCGGATTCTGCTGCATTTCCTGGATGATTCTCCGGGACAGATGCTGCATGTTCTGCAGATGCAGACGGCGGATGTGTACAGAATACTGCTGCTGTCTGTCTGCCTGCAGGTTCTGGATAGAATGCCTGAAGTACCTGAAACGGGAAGCAGCAGGCAGAAGGAAGCGGCGGTGCTGGCAGGATTTTATCTGACAGCGGCAGCTGCATTATCCTGGCTGGTTCTGGCAGCAGAAAACGGCGGAAATGTGTTTTTGTATTTTTCATTTTAGGTAAGAACATGTGATCATGGATGGAGAGAATGAAGCAGAAAAGAAAAGGGATGGTTTTAGCTGTCTGCCTGTTTTTTCTGGCGGATTTGATCATACTGGCTGTCTGCGGGTTTGCGCTGCCAGCACAGTATGCGGATACATTTCTGGGAGAACTGAGGGAAAAACGTGCGCGTCTTGCACAGGCGGGCGGAAACAGAGTCATTCTGGCAGGAGGCAGCGGCGTGGCTTTTGGTTATGACAGCCGAATGATCGAAGATGCTTTTCCGGAATATCACGCTGTAAACTTTGGCATGTATGCGGGACTCGGGAGCAGGGTGATGATGGATTTGTCAGAACAGGATGTCCGCAGAGGAGATATTGTGATTTTATCTTTTGAGCAGAATACACAGGCACTGAGCGGATATTTCAATGCACAGGCAGTCTGGCAGGCTGCAGACGGGGATTTTTCTATGCTGCTGCGCCTTAAGAAAGAAACGATCGGACAGATGGCAGGCAGTTTTTATCAGTTTGCCCAGGAAAAACTGAAGTATTTTATAAAGGGGACACAGCCAGCTGCCAGCGGGGTATACAGCCGGGATGCTTTCGATGAATACGGGGATATCTGTCAGGATGCCTGCAGCCGCAATGTTATGCCTCTGGGATATGATGTGAATGTTCCGGTGTATTATACAAATGATGTGTTAGATCAGGATTTTGTCAGGTATATGAATGACTATGCCAGGCGGCTTGAAAAAAAGGGAGCCCGGGTATGGTACAGGCTCTGTCCGGTCAATATGCGTTCCGTTGCCGGCGGAGAGGGCGGACAGGAAGAAGCATATAATCAGGCGGCCTTATTTTATGATATTCTGCTGGAACAGCTGGATTTTCCGGTGACTGGCCCGCCATATCATATCGTCATGGAGCCTGAGTGGTTTTATGATACGAATTTTCATTTAAATTCCAGCGGGAAATATGTCAATACGATGCGTCTGATACGGGAAATCAAGGCGATGCTTTCAGACGACAGCAGGACGAAAGAGGTATCTGTATCAAAGCCAGCCATGGCTTATGACAAAGAAGAAGGAATCATATTAAAAGCAGGGAAGTACAGCGGTAATACACAGATACAAACCGTAACAGTCGGAAAAGAAATCCGCCAGATAGAAGATTATGCGTTTGACGGCTGTACGCGCCTTAAATCGATCATAATGGAAAGCGCAGACCCGTCAGACTGCCTTGTGGGACAGCATCTGCTGGACGGATCCGGTGCAGACATTTATGTACCGAAAGAGGCGCTGTCAACTTACAGAATACATTATTCCTGGGCTGTGTATGCAGACCGGATACATGCCAGAGAGGGCGGCTAAAGAGCAGTGACAGAAATCAGCAAAAGCAGGATACATGAATGGAAAGAGGAATAGCCGGGAAACAGTGAATTCAGGATAAGAATGAAGAGAGTAAAGACTAAGAAACAGTGAAGTTAAGAAGCGGTAAATTCAGGATAGGAATGAAAAATCAGTAAAGGAGGCAGCGATGAAAACAAAACAGGCTTTTAATCCGTATATGCCAAGCTGGGAATATGTACCGGATGCGGAACCGCATGTGGTGGGGGACCGTGTGTATGTGTATGGTTCGCACGATATTTTTAACGGTCTGAATTTCTGCCTGGGGGACTATGTATGCTGGTCAGCTCCGGTGGATGACTTAGGAAACTGGAAGTACGAGGGATGTATTTATAAAAGGGAGCAGGACCCGGCGGCTCCGCGCATCCGTCTGACAAACGGACTGGCAGCGCCGGATATGGCACAAGGGCCGGACGGAAGGTTTTATCTTTATTATTTTATGGGCGGCACGAAAATGATTTCTGTAGCAGTCTGTGACCAGCCGGCTGGAAAATATGAGTTTTACGGCTATGTCAAATATGAGGACGGAACGCCGATTGGAAAAAAGGGAGAGCCGTTTCAGTTTGATCCGGGTATTTTTAAAGATGATGACGGGCGGCTGTATCTGTATACCGGTTTTGCGCTGACAGGCAATCCAATTCTTTTAGACGGCTCCAAGCCTACGGAACACGGTCCGATGTGCTTTGAATTAGACCCTCTGGATATGCTTACGGTAAAATCCGGCCCGGATTATATCGGGATTGCAGGGGAAAAGGAAGCGGCTGGTACTTCGTATGAAGGACACCCGTTTTTAGAGGCCAGCTCAATGCGCAGATTCGGGGATACATATTATTTTATTTACAGTTCCATGAACAGCCATGAACTCTGCTATGCGGTTAGCAGCCGGCCGACAGGCGGATTTACCTACGGCGGGACGTTAGTCAGCATCGGGGATATCGGGCTGGATGGAGTGACGGATGTAAATCATGCGAAAAATTATACGGGGAATACGCATGGCAGCCTGATAGAAATTAACGGTACGTATTACGTATTTTACCACCGCCACAGCAACCGCAAGCAGTCTTCCAGGCAGGCTATGGCAGAGCAGATCCGGTTTGAGGACGGTAAATTTTATCAGGCAGAACTGACAAGCTGCGGGCTGAATGGAAAGCCGCTGGCAGGAAAAGGAAATTATCCGGCGTATATTGCCTGTAACCTGTACGGAAAAAAAGGGACGCGTTTTCTAAGCATGATCAAGCATCCCAAAAACGGATATCCGTATTTTACACAGGATGGCACAGACAGGGAAGGCGGCCCGGACCAGTATATTGCAAATATGGGAGACGGAGCGGTGGCCGGATTTAAATATTTTGATTTATCAGACACATCCAGAATCCGTATCAATATAAAAGGCAGTGCGTCAGGGACGGTTTTAGTCAGCACAAAAGAAAACGGAACGCCTAGGGCACAGATCCAGATACAGCCGGTCAGGCAGATCTGGGGATTTTCGGCAGATCTGGATGTATCCGGAGATAAACAGGCACTGTTTTTTCAATTTCACGGAAAAGGAAACTTTTCGTTCTATTCCTTTGACTTAAAATAAACCAGATGCATATAAATCCCGCAGGAACAGGTTCAGCCCGGTTCAGGGCAGCTGTATAGAAAATAGAAGGAGGAAATGGGAAAATGGGTGCTGAAAAAAACGGTTTCTGGAACAGTCCGTTTGCGGCTTCCAGAATAAAGACAGAAGATGTAAGAATGCCGGAGATGCTCCTTGGCTATTTTATCGGGCCTTTTGGAGCTTTGCTGTCTTCAGGAATTTTTACAAGTATTCTTCAGAATTATTTTACGGATGTATTAAAGCTGAATCTGGCTTTTCTGACAACACTGCAGTTAGTCTCTACCATTTTTATTATTGCGGCAAATCTGATTGCAGGCCAGCTGATTGAGCGTACAAATACTCTGGCAGGAAAAGCAAGGCCGTGGATTTTGCTGTCAGCGCTTACACTGTCTGTGGCAGGCATTCTGATGTTTGTCGTTCCGTTTCAGGGGGAAAAGGAAAAGATGATCTGGATTGCGGCAGCGTATAACCTGTTTTATGCCGCAGCCTATCCGATTTATAATACGGCAAATTCGACACTGATTCCGGTATCGACAAGAGACAGCAGGCAGCGGGGGGCATTAGCTTCCTTTACAAATGTGGCAGGACTCGGCGTGATGGGAGCAGGCTCTATGGTATTCCCGGTACTGGTTTCCTTTGCGCTAAAAGAAAAACAGTCGCGGTGGTTTTTAGCCATGCTTGCCATTGCACTTTTTTCGGCCTTTACGATTTATCTGCAGTTTATGTTTACGAGAGAGCGTGTTACAGAAGAACAGATGAATGCAGGAGGCATTTCGCAGAAAAAAAAGGCTGCTTCTTTGAAAACCCAGCTGAAAGCGGTCACAAGGGAAAAGATGTGGTGGATTGTCATGCTGTTTTATATGGGATTTCAATGGAGCGGAGCTATGAAAAACGGCTCGATGTCGTATTACTGCAAATGGGTGCTGGATAATACGTTTTTTGGAAATGCGGATGCGTGGGGTGCGTCGCAGTCTTTACTGAGCATTATGGGAGCTGTTCCGATGGCAGCAGCAGCGGCGTTTGTCGTGCCGTTGTGCAATAAGTATGGAAAACGGATCATCTGTATGCTGGGCATGCTCTGCGGTGCGGCAGGAGGCATGATAGCGGTGCTTGGAAACGGGCATATTGTGCCGGTGGCTGTAGGAGTTGCCATAAAATGTCTGGGTTCTTCTCCGGCCTGTTATATGATTTTAGCCATGCTTGCCGATGTCATCGACCATATCGAATATACAAGCCGCATCCGTACTGACGGGCTTACCATGTCGATTTACAGTTCCATTATGGTAGCCGGAACACCGGTCTGCAATGCCATTTTCAGCGCTGTTTTAAATATGAGCGGCTATAACCAGACGGCAGATGCGGCACTTGGCATAACAGCCCAGACAGCTGCTGCAAAGGCGGCGATTGCAGGCAGTTATATCTGGGTGGAGACGGCTGCATATATTGCATGCGCGGTTTTAATTTTCTTTTTTACAGTCGAAAAGGAACTGCCAGAAGAACAGGCGGCCATTGCTGCAAGGAAAGGTTAAAAAGATGCTGTCTTGTTTTCAGGTTTTTTTGCTGTTATAATCTGGACATGGGAGGTGGATGGCTATGGTACGTATTGCAATTGTAGAAGACGACGCACACGATCTGGAGCTTTTAAAAGACTGTCTGATGCGCTATGCGAAAGAGAACCGGCACAAATTTGACATACTGGAATTCCAGGACGGGGAAGATATCACAACCGGATATACTGCGGATTATGATATTATTTTAATGGATATTGAAATGTGGTTTATGGACGGTATGAAGGCAGCCGAAAAGATACGCGAGTCAGACCAGGATGTTGTAATTATATTTATTACAAATATGCCTCAGTATGCAATTCAGGGATACAAGGTCAATGCACTTGACTATATGTTAAAGCCGATATCTTATTTTTCTTTTTCCGAAAGCATGAATAAAGCGTTAAAGAAAGTAAAAAACTCCGAAAAGCAGTATGTCGTGATTTCTACAAAAGGCGGGAAAATGAGGCTGGACGTAAGCCGGATTGCTTACGTGGAAGTGTTAGACCATACACTGATTTACCATACGACAGAAGGAAAATTTGCTGCAAAAGGCACACTCAGGGACGCCGAAAGCCAGCTGGAGCCGTATCACTTTTTCAGCTGCAGCCGCTGTTATCTGATCAACCTGAATTATGTAGAAAATTATCAGGGAAGCACCGTATACATCGACGGAGACGCCATACAGATCAGCCGCAGCAGAAGGAAAGTATTTCCGGATATCTTAAATGAGTATTTTGACTGAAAAATATATATAGGAGAAGGCTATGAATACACAGATGATGAATACACCCGGTTATTATTATGCAGCGTCTTACTGGCTTGCGGCATTTATCATTGTGTGCATTTACCGGGATAAACACAAAGGAATGAAGGAGCTTTGCCGGGGCGCTCTGGTATTCCTTTTTCTGGAAGTTTTTATGCATCTTACGGACGGGGTAAGAAAAAGCCTGTTTATTCCTTCCATGCTTGTGATTGTCTGTATACTGCTTTGGTATATCAAAAAAAGCTGTTCATTTTCGATGATGCAGACAGGGTATTTTGGCGGAAAAATCTTAATCAATGCGGAGTTTGCAGCTTCGTTTTGCTGGCAGATTTATTATAATTATGCATACAATATTCCAGATCACTTTCTGGGAATCTTTAGATGGGGAACGTTTGTTCTTGTGTACGGGGCAGTATTTACAGCAGAGTATTTTTTGGAACGCTATTTAAAAAAAGATGTGGAAGAACTGCAGATTACAAAGCGGGAGCTGGCTGTGGTGTGCCTGATTGTGGTTTCTGTTTTCTGTGTCAGCAACATGAGCTATTTAAACCAGAACTGGCTGTTTAGCAGCTTTCTGGCAAAAGATATTTTTATCATACGCACGCTGGCTGATTTGTGCGGCACTGTGCTGTTATATGCCTGCCATATTCAGATGAAAGAAGTGCAGATCCGCTTTGAAATGGATATGCTTCAGAATATCATGCAGATGCAGTACGCAAATTACCAGCTGTCTAAGGAAAGCATTGACATGGTGAACCAGAAATACCACGATTTAAAACACCAGATTGCACTGCTGAAAGCAGAGGCGGATGCAGTTCAGTCAAAAGGATATTTAGATCAGATTGAGCGGGAAGTGAAAATATATGAGGCACAGAATAAGACAGGAAATAAAGTGCTTGATATTGTACTGACAAGCAAAAGCAGCAGCTGCCAGGGGGCGGGAATTGAGTTTAAAAGCGTAGCAGAAGGAAGCCTCCTGGACTTTATGGACGATATGGACATCAGTGCACTGTTTGGGAATCTGCTGGACAATGCCATAGAGGCAGCACAGAAACTTCCAGATCAAGAGCGCCGCTTAATCCGGCTGTATGTGGTCAGGGAAAAGCAGTTCCTGCGCATCTGTGTGGAAAATTACTGTGAGGAAAACATTCAGTTTAAAAACGGAATGCCGGTTACAACAAAAAATGACAAACGGATTCACGGGTATGGGATGAAAAGCATCCAGAGCGCTGTGAAAAAATACAATGGTTCGGTCGTGGCAGGATTAAAGGACCATTGGTTTGAAGTAAAAATACTGATTCCATTAAAGGAGTAAACTATGCCAGCATTTAGCATAATAGAAAATTTTAAGGTACAGACAAATCAGGAATTTCTGGATAAGGCAGCAGCACTGGAGCCGGCCCTTTATGAAGAAACCGTTACGGCGAAACGGCTGGTTACGGTTACAGCAGATGCAGACAACGGGCCGGTCCTTCATCCGCAGGGCCGGATAGACGCTCTTTCGGATATGGCCTTTCAAAAAGGGGATAAGGTTATTATAGATTTTGGCGCTCATCAGACGGGGTATCTGTCTTTTACAGCCACTACACAGGGAAGCCATTATGATGCGCCGGCTTTTTTAAAGCTGAAGTTTGCGGAAGTCTTCTGGGAACTGACAGAAGATGCAGATGAATATAACGGATGGCTGAGCAGATCGTGGATTCAGGAAGAATGGCTGCACCTTCGTATCCTTCCTGATACAGTCAGGCTCCCGGCAAGATATGCGTTTCGCTACCTGCAGATAGAAGTCATTGATACGTCGCCCAAATATGCCCTGAAATTTGAACAGATCTTTTGCACATCTGTATCTTCGGCTGGCAAGGATCAGGGCAGGCCGTATCAGGGCAGAGATGAGCTTTTAAAAGAAATTGATAAAGCGAGTGTGAAAACACTGAAAGAATGTATGCAGAAGGTGTTCGAAGACGGGGTAAAACGTGACCGCAGGCTCTGGCTCGGGGACCTGCGCCTGCAGGCACGGACTAATTATGTGACGTTCCAAAACTATGACCTGGTAAAACGGTGTCTGTATCTGTTTGCCGGAATGACGTTTAAAGACGGGCGCATGTCTGCCTGTTTTTTTCATGAACCGCAGCTGCAGGCGGATGATACGTATCTTTTAGACTATGCACTTTTATTCGCTTCTGTGCTGTGGGATTATTATGAGGCATCCGGTGATACTGAGACAATGCTGGAACTTTATCCGGCGGCTGCAGAGCAGATTGATATCTGTCTGAATACAATGATGGATGAAAACCATACAGTCTCTGACCAGGGAGAGGCGTTCTGGTGTTTCTTAGACTGGGGAGAGGGGCTGAACAAACAGGCCGGGGCACAGGCAGTACTGATTTATTCCATGCGTTTTGCCATCCGTCTTGCAGAAGCGGCGAAAGATGAACGCCGGGTGCGTCAGTATGCATCTGAGATAGAAATACTCAAAAAAGCAGCAAGAGAGCAGTTCTGGGACGAAACACAGGGAATGTTTGTAAGCGGCAGTATGCGCCAGGTATCATGGGCCAGCCAGGTATGGATGGTGCTGGCAGAGGTATTAGATCAGGAACAAAGCAGGCAGCTGCTTTTACATACACGCCGTTTTCATCCGGCTGTTCGTATGGTGACGCCTTATATGTATCATCATTATATAGATGCGTTAATACTCTGCGGGGAAGAAGAGCTTGCCTTAGAAGAATTGAAGCGTTTCTGGGGCGGAATGATTCAGGCCGGGGCAGATACTTTCTGGGAAGTATATGATCCGGACAACAGGCAGGAATCTCCGTACGGCAGCACGATGGTAAACAGTTACTGCCATGCGTGGAGCTGTACGCCGGCGTATCTTCTGCGCACATTTTACCGTCATAAGTAAGACGGGGAAGGAGCAGCATATGCACACATGTTACTGGATCTGGTATCCGGGAGATTTTGAACTGTATCATGCCATGAAGCAGAATTTCAGCCGTGTGGAACGGGGGTATACCTGGCCGGCATTCTGGAAAAGCGAGGGATTCCGCCACCGCGTGGTATTTCGCAAAACATTTATGCTGAAAGAGGAGACTTCTTTTTTTGTTACATCCCGCTCGGCAGGTTTTTGTCTCGTAAAAGGCATGCAGCATGAGGTCTGTGAAAAAAATATCCGTTTGGCAGCCGGGTCAGCTGCGGGCCGGGAGAAGTATCCATAACCGTTCACGCGGCGTGCGTGGAACATTTTCCAAGTATCTGGATCAAAGGAGACGTGATCTATTCGGATGACAGCTGGATGGTACACGACTATGCGTCAGAAGCAGTGCACGCAGGCTGCTGCAGATATTTTACAAAAGTTTCACACAATCCTGTCAGGTGGGATTACAGCGAACAGGTATATGAGCCGCTTCGGGTAACAGACACCGGGGACGGCGTACTGTATGAGTTTGAAACAGAGCTTACGGCTGTTATTATGGCGCAGATAAAAGATGCAGAAGCTGTGGGCCGGATGCAGACGATGACTATTTTCTGCGGAGAGTCCAGGGAGGAAGCTCTGGATACGAAACACTGTTATTACAGCTTTCAGCCTGACCCGGAATCTGGAAAAACACCGCGCTGCGCCCTTCGTTTTGCGTTTGTTCCAGGATTTACATCCAGTGAGCTGAGCCTGCAGGCCATACACCAGTATGTGGACATTCCTGTCCGGGCCAGATTCTGCTGCGATGATGAGCTTGTCAATAGAATCTGGTCTGTAGCAGAATGGACGTTCCGGCTGTGCAGCGGCATTTTCTTTATAGACGGGGTAAAACGGGATAAATGGATCTGGTCCGGGGATGCTTACCAGAGCCTTTTTGTAAACAGATACCTGATGGCGGATGCTGATATCAGCCGCAGGACGCTTCTTGCCCTTCGGGGAAATGACCCGATGGTAACGCATATCAATACGATTGTGGATTACTCGCTCTTTTGGATTCTCGGTGTAAAGGAACATCTGGACACATTTGCAGATACAGCGTTTGTCCGTTTCATTTATCCGAAGATGTGTTCCCTTATGGAATTTTGTGAAACGCAGCTGGATGAACACGGCTTCCTTACCGGGCGGGATGGAGACTGGATCTTTACTGACTGGGCAGATTTTGACAAAGAAGGGGCTCTTTGCGCCGAACAGATGCTCTATCTGGCCTGCTGGAAAGCGATGGCTGATACGGCGGCTGTCCTAAATGAAGATTCTAAGCGGTTTATGAAACGGTATGAGGAGTTAAAACAAAAAATACAGGAATTTTACTGGGATGAATCAAAGGGTGCTTTTATTGATTCATTTGCTTCAGGCAAAAGGCATGTGACACGCCATGCCAGTATTTTTGCCATTTTGTTTGACATTGCTGATGAGCGGCAGAAATGTGCCATTGTGAAACATGTGTTAAATAATCCGGACATCCCGGCAATTACAACGCCGTATTTTAAGTTTTATGAACTGGATGCCCTGTGCATGATGGGTTACCGTAAGGAAGTCCTGCACCAGATGAAAGAATACTGGGGAGGCATGTTAAAGCAGGGCGCAGTCACTTTCTGGGAAGCATATGACCCTGAAGAATCAGAAGAAACGCAGTATGATATGTACGGGGACAGATTTGGAAAAAGTCTCTGTCATGCCTGGTCGGCAAGCCCGGTTTATATTCTGTCTAAATATTTTGCAGGTTTTCAGGTTACAGATCCGGAAAATGGAACATATCAATGGAAGCCGTACAGGGAAGCTTTTGGATATCTGGATGCGGTGCTTCCAGCGGGAGAGAAAAATATACATCTGCACTGGGATGCAGACACCGAAGCGGCTGAAGTGCTGGAATAAAAAAGAGATGTTAAAAGGGGCTGGTGCATTCAGACTTGTCTGTGTGCGGCAGCTCCCTTTCAGTCTGTTTATGAGATTTCATGAAAGTTCAGATTCACATTCAGGGAAGACATGATGAGCCAGGACTTTCAGGCGCAGTCAGATTCATCTTTCATGATTGACTTTCTTAACAGGAATCGTTATACTTCTAAAGTAGCCGAATCAGTTTCCCAATACAAAAAGGAGGATGCCTCCTAAATGAAAAGAAGAAATAAAATTTCTTTATACATAACACTGTTTTTCATTGTACTATATATCGCCCTGCTGACAATCCTGTATGTGTCCGAATACCAGGACAGCGCTTCTTCGATTCGCTCATTCAGTGACGCCTTCTGGTATTCCCTGGTTACATTAACAACAGTCGGATATGGCGACCTGATACCGGTAACGCCTCTGGGGCATGCCGTGGGAATTGTATTTCTCTTACTGTCTGCCGGCATTATGATGACGTTATTTGGCGCTGTGCTGTCCTTTGTTACCAGTGAAGGATTTCCGCTTTTCCTGCTCGGGTTCCAGCGGACGAAAGACTGGTATTACTTTGCTGACTATGGGGCAGAAGCAAATATTTTATCTGCAAATATTTATAAAGAAGACCCGGATACGGTCATTATTTTTGGCGGAAAAAGGGATGACCAGATGGAGTATCCGGATTACCCGTGCCTGTTTATCAATGTTTCCCCGGCCAGAATTGTAGCATGCAAGAAAAACGCAGGCTCAAAATGCAGGGTTTTTTTAATGCAGGAAAATGATATCGGTGTGAACAGCCGTGCCATTGACCTGCACCAATTACCGGTGGAAGTGTATGCAAGGACAACGAACGGACAGGATCGTCTGTCAGGGAATATCCGGTTTTTTCACAGTTACGACTGCTGTGCCAGACAGTACTGGCGCTCTAAGCCTTTGTGCAGTGATGAAAATACGATTGTAATTATAGGATTTGGCAATTACGGGCGGTTTATTCTGGAACGGGCAGTGCTGACAAATGTAATATCGGTCAGCCAGCATGTGACATATCATATTTTTGGAGACGCTCGGGAATTTCTTGCCATGCATACACAGCTTAACCGGACGTTTTCCATTGGCAGGGAATCAGAAACGACGGATTCTTTGATTTTTCATGATGAAATCTGGGAAACGCAGCATGAGGTATTGCAGAAGGCTGACCGCATTATTATCTGTCATGACGACGAGCCGCAGGGATGGAGTATCTTCTGGAGGCTGAGCAAATATTATAAAATCCATGGGAAAGTACATCTGCACAGCAACCGGAAAGCGCCAGGGGTAGAGTATTTTGGAACAAATGAAGAAATCTATACGCCGAATCAGATTATGCGTACAGCATTAAACCAGGCGGCAATTACAATTAATGAAATATTCTGCAGGTCGGTTTCTTATCCGACGCTGAGCTGGGAAGACCTGGATGATTTTCACAGGGAATCCAAAATATCAGCCGCAGATCATCTGTTAACGAAAATCCGTATTCTGTTAAAAGATGATACGATTACAGAATTCGATGCCCTGACTGTACAAAAAGCATATCAGATATACTGTGAAACCAAAAAGGATGAAGCAGTGCTGGATATGTACCGCAGGCTGGATCATCTGCGCTGGCTTAGATTTTACACCTTTTATAACTGGAGTTACGGAGTTTACCGTGACGATACTGCCAGGCAGCATCCGATGCTCTGCCCGTATAAAGATCTGACACTGGAGCAGAAAAAAGAGCGTGATGCTGCATGGGAACTGCTAGGCAGTATTTCTGTGGGACTGAAATAAAGGTATGACAAAGGAGGAGTTTTAAGTGAATCAGAATAGAACTGCTTTTCGGGAGGGAATACGCGACGGAATCCCGATTGCAGCCGGCTATTTTGCCGTGGCATTTTCTCTGGGAATCGTTGCCAAAAAAGCCGGGTTAAATCCGTTTCAGGGTTTTTTATCCAGTTTTTTAAACCATGCATCTGCGGGAGAATATGCTGAATTTACAGTGATTTTAGCAGATGCGCCGTATATGGAAATGGTCTTTGTAATACTGATCACAAATATGCGCTACCTGCTTATGAGCTGTGCACTCAGCCAGAAGTTTCATCCGGATACATCAGGATTACACCGCTTCGCAGCAGGTTTTGGAATCACAGATGAGATCTTTGGAATCAGCATTGCAAGACCAGGCGCGTTAAACCCATATTATAATTACGGGGCAATGACAGTTGCGCTTCCCGGCTGGTCTGCAGGTACTGCGATTGGAATTGTAGCTGGCAATGTCCTGCCAGCATCAGCTGTCAGCGCATTAAGCGTGGCACTTTACGGCATGTTTGTAGCAATTATAGTGCCTGCATCGAAAAAAAATAAAATTGTAGCAGGCGTTGTAATCGTCAGTTTTCTGGCAAGCTATGCGGTATCAAAAACTTCTTTTTTCGCACACATGTCTGACAGCATGAAAATCAGCCTGTTAACAGTGCTGATTGCAGGAGCAGCAGCCGCTTTGTTTCCGGTAAAAGAGGATGAGCCATGAGGCAGACAGAAAGCTGAAGTAATAGATGAGCCATAAAGCAGACGAAGAGTTTAACACAGATAAGCTTCAGTAAGACATAAGATAGAAGAAAGGAATCAATAAACAGTATGGAACACAATATTTATCTGTATATTCTGACAGCGGCAGCGGTATCCTGTCTAATCCGTGTTCTGCCTCTGACTTTAATCCGCAGAAAGATCAAAAATCAATTTTTACGGTCATTTTTATATTATGTGCCGTATGTAACGCTTGCAGTCATGACATTTCCAGCAATCATATCAGCACCCAGAATCCCGCTTGCCGGAATTCTTGCTCTGGCTGCCGGAACCATGGCTGCTTGGAAAGGCGTCAGCATGATTGGAATCGCGGTACTCTGCTGCGGGGTAGTCTTTGTCTGTGAGGCAGCGGCCGTTTATTTTTAGGGGCATTTGTAATATTTTCCGAAAAGTATGGATTAGCCGGACGCTGGGAAGAGACACTTTTTCCTTTTTCTGTTCCGCTTACGAACAGTAAGAACTTCTAAATTTTCTGC
>CAJTVR010000069.1 GCA_910580075.1 uncultured Eubacterium sp.
ATTTCAGGAAATCCAGATTTCATCTTTGGATAATGGGTGTCCTGAACAGTTACCTCCCCTAATATATAAACATCTGTATTATTTTTTTGAGAAATTTCTTTTAATAAAGCCAGCTGATCCCTGAAGCTTAAAGAATCTACCGAATGTTTTGCTTCAATTAAACCATATTCTTTTGCAGCATTAATCCAAGCATCTATTTCAATCTGCCATCTATCAGATACCTCTTGCATTTTTTCTAATTCACGCTCTTTGCGCTTTAATTTTTTCTTTAAATCACTTAACTCTTGCCTTTTGGCTAAAATTTCAGGCGTTACCGCTCCCAAAACATATGGGAAAATATTTATAAGTTTTGTTCTGTGTTCCATTGTATCTGCTTTATAAAATAAAGTATTGGCATTGGCAACTATATTTTGAGATTGGTAACAAAAAGCCATCATATCCCTAAATGAAGGTCTATCAGTAAACCCATTTAGTTCTTCCTGTTCTATCTCTAAGAAAGAAACTCTTGCTATCTCGTCTAAATGTCCGCGAACATTTTTACGTGTTGTATTTTTAGCTGGTATTTCTGGAATTACAATTTCCTGCCCCTCCAGCAACATCATATCGTCTGTGGACTTTTGTTGTCCGGGTTCTCTTCTTGCTAGTAAAATACGTTTACTCTCCAATTTTACCAATACACCAAACCATGAACATGCATCACGTATTGTATTAACCGGTATTTGACAATTCCCATCTCCTAAACAATAATCAATAATAGGAATGATCGCAGATTTACCTGTTCTGGAAGCTCCTGTTATTATATTTACCTTTTCAATCTCAAAATCAACTGTTTTAAATGCATATTGTATCTTTTTAGACCATAGTATTATTTTTTCAATTTGAAAATACACTTTTAAAACCTCACTTTCAAAATTTGAGAAATTTCCACTAGTGAAAGTCTTGAACACCATATGCCAAATTTTTCAGCAGCATTTCCCATTTTTCTTATATCCTTTGTCTTTGGCTTAAAATCATTTATATTATCTCTTAACGGTAATATGTATACCTTATCTTGAATAGATATTAACTCTCCGATTATAGATATACGAAGTGCCTCTAATGTCATCATTTTATATTGCTGGCTCAAACCTTGTATTTGAATAATCAAATCATTATTACTGTTTTGTTTCTCAGTAAATTTATCCGCAAAAAAATGCAAACTTGATGTTTTCTGTGTTGATGATATAAAATCAACAACATCCTTTTTATAAATCATAGGCAATACAACAAATAACAATGGCATTGGTGGCATACTTTGATTTTCCTCCAAATAACCTAGTGAAAAACGTGCTAACAAGTAAGCACCTAATGCTGGATTTTGAATATTATAAAACTCTTTCGTCAGTTTACTCATGCTAATCTTTTACCTCTTTAATCTTCTCCAAATACTGTGGATGCCAACCGACTTCCAACCCATCCGCCAGCAAATGATAACAACCATTTTGAAAAAAATCTGGTACACTGACTGATGACATTTCAATTTGATTCCTCTGACATTTATAATAAATCAATTTTCCCTGTTCTTCTGGTAATTCATTCTTATTTTCAATCATAATAATTTTCCGTTCCAAGTTCCATGAACGTTTTAGTTTTTCCTCATACGATTGCATACTCAAAAAACTTATATCTCCATTATCTGCCCAAATCGTTCTATCTATTGATGCTCGTATAAAATCATTTATCGCCTCAATCTTTTCTGTGTAATCACAATCAATAATCTCCAACTGTGTTATATATGTTCTCTGCTGTTGTAATTCATTTTGAATTTCAAGCTTATTCGGTTTTACTGAATGAGGCATAAGACTATGTTTTTGATTATAATCTCTATAAAGCGCTCTTAATTGCACCTGATAATTTTCAAATGAAATAATTATTGCTTCATTATTTTCAACCATTTTTGTTACATTTAAATCTATCCAACCAATAATTCCCATATATATAGGTTCAATAATATCTGCCGGAATACCAGATTTATCAAATTCTTTCCTTACAGTTATCGTATAATTATCAATACACTTTTTTAATTCAAAATTTTGAATTATCTTGCAAGCCATATCCATCCTGTCTTGAGCGAAAAAATATTCGATATATTTTTTATACTCTTCTCCAATTTCTTTAAGTATCCCCTTTTCATCATAAAACTCCCTTCTTGCATTCTTCCATGCCAAAACTGCCTCATCATATCTTTCTGCTAAATGAAATCCATTAACGATAGTTCCTTGCTTATTGACATTAAGGAATAAAATAAATTTTACTTTTCCTGGATCAAATATACCAGCTTCTACAGAAATCAACCAATTATACATTGTTTTCCATAAATCAGCCGCTTTATTAGATACCGGATTTCTATCAGAAAGGGCACTTTTTAATTGAATAGCATCCTTGCTTCCATCTTCATGTTCTACCCCTACATCATCAAATACTTCAACACTCACACTATCTCCATCTTTACAATTCAACAATTCATATAACATATGATGCGATTGAATCATAAACGCATAAACTTTATCTGGCACATGCGTTTTCTCAATATTAGTTTTTTTAATAACTTCTCCCTTATCCATACTCACTTCTCCAAATCATAAGTAGGTTCTCATTTTTTCTATTCTAACATACTTTTTCTCCGTATTCTACCACTTATATTTCTTTGAAATGTAAAAAGTTCCTGTAAACAGTGCTACTGCACCGTTTACAAGAACTTTTGTTTTAAATATCAATGTGTCGACAAAATCCGACAATTATTTCATCTGCGCTGCCACCTCAGCCGCAAAATCCTCACTCTTTTTCTCAATACCTTCACCCGTCTCAAACCGGATAAATTTCTTAATTGCCACTGGTGATCCAGCTTCTTTTGATACCTGTTCTAAATATTTTGCTACTGTCTGCTTGCCGTCTCCTGCTTTTACATACACCTGGTCAACCAGGCAGATTTCTTTCAGTTCTTTGTTTACACGGCCTTCAATCATGCCATTGATTACTTTTTCCGGTTTCTGGGATTCCTTCGGATCATTCATAATCTGTGCACGTAAAATCTCTTTTTCATGTGCAATATATTCCTGGCTGATTTCATCTCTGCTGACATATTTAGGATTTAAAGCTGCAATCTGCATGCACAGATTCTTAACGGCTTCTTTTACTGCATCATTTACTACAGCAGTTTCAGCAACAGCTACTACGCCGATACGGCCGCCGCCATGAATATAGTCAACTACACAGCCGTTTTCAGCTTCTGCTTTTTCAAATCTTCTGATTTTTAAGTTTTCACCGATTACTGCTACCTGCTCTACAAGGGAATCTTTGACTGTCTTGCTGCTGTCTTCGATCCATGCTTCTTCCATAAATGCATCTATGTCTGCTGCATTTGAAGAAAGAGCCTGTTTTGCCACTTTTTCTACATATGCCTGGAATTTTTCATTTTTGGCAACAAAATCTGTTTCAGAATTTACTTCTACAATAGCTGCCTTTTTATCATTCTCTACAATTACTTTTACGATGCCTTCTGCTGCAATACGGGAAGCCTTTTTCTCAGCTTTAGCCTGTCCGTTCTTTCTTAAATATTCAACAGCAGCGTCCATATCCCCGTTTGTCTCGCCTAATGCTTTTTTACAATCCATCATTCCTGCGCCGGTCATTTCACGCAGTTCTTTTACCATTCCTGCTGTAATAGCCATTTTATTTTTCCTCCAAGATTAAACTTTTTCTGCCAGAATAGCCTGTATCATATATCTGCAAAACAATTCAGACAAGTTTTCTGACAGCAGACGCTCCATGAATGACTCAGGGCGGGCTGTCTGAAAAAATCGAAAATACCTGTCTGAATGATCATTTTTCTTTTATTATTCTGCAGCTGCCTCTTCCATCATTTCTGCTTCCACTTCAGCCATTTCTTCAGCTTCGCCCTGTTTTGCTTCAATGACTGCATCTGCCATCTTAGAAACAATCAGTTTTACTGCACGGATTGCATCATCATTTCCCGGAATAACAAAATCAAGTTCTTCTGGATCGCAGTTTGTATCTGCAATGCCGATTAACGGAATTCCCAGTGTGTGAGCTTCCTGAACACAGATTCTTTCCTTCTTCGGATCTACGATAAAGATTGCATCCGGAATGCGTTTCATTTCTTTGATACCGCCCAGATTTTTCTCTAATTTTTCCTGCAGTTTCTTTAATGCAAGCACCTCTTTTTTTGGAAGTACATCAAAGGTACCGTCTTCTTCCATTTTTTCAATGCTCTTTAATTTGGCAATACGGCTCTGGATTGTCTTAAAGTTGGTCAGCATGCCGCCTAACCATCTCTCATTGACATAAAACATGCCGCAGCGCTCTGCTTCTGAGCGGATTGCATCCTGAGCCTGTTTTTTCGTGCCGACGAATAAAATTGTACCGCCGTTTGCTACGATATCCGCTACTGCATTGTAAGCATCGTCTACTTTTCCGACAGATTTCTGCAGGTCAATGATATAGATGCCATTACGCTCTGTGTAAATATATGGAGCCATTTTCGGATTCCATCTTCTTGTCTGATGTCCGAAATGAACACCGGCTTCCAGTAACTGTTTCATTGAAATAACACTCATTCTTTTTTCCTCCATTAGGTTTTTCTCTGCCATATGCTTCCGACTGCAGTACGACCCGTAAAACAGGCACCTGTACTGCTCCACATATGTGATTTTTTGACTTGTTTACTATAGCACAGGCCGGAGGGGGTTTGCAAGTATTTTTTAAGAAAAACTTCCCAAATGATAATAAAAAAACATAACAATTCAGTAAAGCCGGCCTGTTACGTGCAGCACCCATGGAAAATTGCTTCGAAATGTAATTTTTCATACCTAAAGCAGGAGTTTTACCAGTATCAGCACAGCACTGGATTGCGGAGCGGATTATTATATTCCTTCCGGTCTTTACAGCGAAGTACCAAGACTGGAAGGAACTGTTACAAAATAACGGCCTCCAGAACCGGATAAGAACCTGTCCGTTCTCTATCCAGCGTCTGGAAAGCCGCCTGTTTCATTTCTTAATTCTTCATTTCTTATTTTTTCATTCCTTATTTCTTCTGCCGTTACTGTCTGGTAGTAAGAATCTGTGCAATCTGCCTGAACGTTGACCCTTTTGGAATCTTATGTGTCCCAGGCTGCAGCTTATTATCATAATCATGTGCACCGAGATATGAATTAAATTCATCCGCACTTTCTACCAGCCCCGCATCAAACACCTTGGCCGAAACCATGCGCGACACGTCGCCGGACTCAATTGTAATAATCACTTCATCACTGGAAGAAGCATCACCGGAAGGTTTTTCACCGTCTGATGGCTTTTCGCTGTTTGAAGGTTTGTCAGTATTCGAAGGTTTGTCAGTATTTGAAGGCTTATCATCAGCAGAAGGCTTTTTACTGCCTGACGTTTTATCCGAAGACTTATCATCTGAAGGCTTGCTGCCGTCAGAAGTTTTGTCTGTATCTCCTTCCTGATTTCCCGAAGGTTTTTCATCAGCGGAAGTCTTATCGTCTTTACCGCCTGACGGTTCATCATCCGTTTTTGTATCAGTGTCTGTGCCGTCATCCGAAACTGTATCCATTGTATTTTCATCCGGACTGAGTGCATCTTTGTCCGGATTTGGGCCGTCGTCCGTCCCGGTTTCCATATCTGCCTGTGTTACGCCTGGCTGCTGCAGGTCTGCAAGCGTTCCCTGAGCGTTTTCTTCCATAACCATGCCCAGCTTCATGGCTCTGCGGATGACTTCTTCATCAGATATATTATCCTGAAACAGAAAAGCAACAGACAGAATCAGTGTCGCCACAATTACACCAATTCCTGCTCCCCGTAAATAATATTTGAATCTCATCTGAATCAATCTCCTTTGTAAAGTCCCAGAATCAGCCGTACTTCTCCGACGCCCAGTCCAAGTTTCTTTGCAATTGCAACCGAATCTCTTCCTTCCTCATAAAGACGAAGGATTTCTTCACGGACATTTACTTCCTCTTCTGTTTCCTGCACAGCACCCGCTTCTGCCTCCGGCTCTGCAGTTTTTTCAGTCGCAGCTTCAGACACTGGAGCTGCGACCGGGAGCTGCTTTTCTGCCAGAACAGTTGGAACCGGAACCTTTTCCGGCTGCTTCGGTTCCGGAGGTTTTTGATTTTTCAGCTGGCTGATATAGTAATTTGTCATCTCCTCTTCCTGAGATTTAAAATCCTGCAAGTGCTGGGACAGTTCGGAAGTAAAATCTGTCAGTTCTGTATGCTTATCATTGAGCATGCTGTATAAAAACATAATCTCGTTATGAGTCTTATTCATTTTCTCTATTACAGTATCAGAATATTCATTGATTGCCATGATTTTTTCATTTGTCTGCTTTTCTAATGACCGTTCTGTTTTTTCTTTGCTGGCATCAATCGTATCTTCCACAATATCCACAACCCGCTGCCTGGATTTATCCAGTTCATGTTCGAGCATGACGCTCATTTCTTCTTTACTCAGTTCTGAAATATGCTCTAGTTCATCCGGCGACAGCTTTTCCGTCACCCAGAAGCTCGCCAGAATGAAGACCATTCCGACAATAATTAATATAATCTCTATGAACGTCATTCACATAACCTCTGCATCTTATATTTTAATGTCAAACCCGCCAGACATCGTCATTTTAATTTTGACACTGCCATCCGGCATGTTTTCCGGTTTCTTTTTTTTCTTATTTCTGCGGCGGTCCTCATATTCATTCGAACCTTTCTCTTTCGCATCAAATCTTTTCTGTTCGTTATCTGCATTGTCCTTTTTCTGGACTTCTTTTGCCTGGCTTTGTTCTTTCTGCTGTTCCTGTATCTGGATATTCTGCTGTTCTATTGCAGGCTTCTGGTTTTCCTGATGTCTGATTGTGCTTACGTCCTGTGTATTCTGTATCATTCCGTTTAAATGAACTGGCCGTACTGTCATACTTTCACCCTCTTTTTCATGAGAATAGTAATCTGCAAAGCAAGGCTTTTTTATTACTATTTCCTAATCATTATTTCCATATAAGGTCCCATTGTCCGCTGCATTTTTGACAAAGCCTTCGTATGCAGCTGGGATATCCTTGACTCCGATACTTCTAACACTCTGCTGATTTCTTTCAGTGTCAGATCTTCATAGTAGTATAATAGTATTACCTTTTTTTCCTTTTCCGTAAGCTGCTCCATAGCTTTTTGCAGCATTTCCTTCAGCTCGGTTTCCTGAATCTGTTCTTCCGGCTGAATGAAATGGGAATTGTTCCTGGCATCCATGACAGGCTCCGTTCCCTGTTCGATAAATTCATTTAAAGATACTACGTTCGTTACTTTCAGCTGTGACTGCCATTCCTGCAGCTCATTTTCCGATAAGCCGAGTTCCCTGGCTACTTCTTCGTCTAAAGCTGTCTTACCCGTCTGCATTTCCACACGCTTAATAGCTTCATCGATTTTTTTCTGTTTCTGACGGACGGTCCGCGGAATCCAGTCCATTTTCCGGATCTGGTCTAAAATCGCTCCCCTAATCCGGAGGCTCGCATAGGTCTCAAACTTTACTTCCTTGTCCATATCAAATTTATCAATCGCATCAATGAGTCCAAAGACACCGTAACTGACTAAATCATCATACTCCACATTATATCCCAGATACATGCTCAGCCTTCCTGCCACAACTTTTACAAGCGGTGCATATTCCAGAATAATCTGTTCTCTCAGTTCCGGCGTCTGTCTGGCCTGATACATTTCCCAAAGCTTTTCTTTTGAAACTTTACCCATTTAAACCTCCAGACAATTCCATATGATATCAGCTTTCCTTTTCTTCTTCAATAAATTCCATATCTTCGATAATTTCTCCGTCGGCAAAGCCAAGGTCTTCTGCTGTAAACTCCTCAGCCATCTGAGACATATTTCTGTCCAGAATCAGCTTAATGATACATCCTAGCAGATAAAAGCCAAGCAATACAACAAACATCGTACGGATTAAAAACGAAAGACTAAAATCATTGATGAAAGAAATAATACACATAGCAAAAGCTGCGGTCAGCGTCACCAATGCAGGAATTTGTTTTGTCTTCATATAATTCCCCCAGTCTGCTTAAATTATTTTCAGCGGCTTGCCCACTGATTTTATGTAATATTCTCCTGTATCACAGTGAAGTTCCACGGTGCGTCCGTAATTAAGGCCTGTATCCTCTCCAATCAGCCGGATTCCCAGCTCTCTCAGTTTCTTTTTGGATGCCTGTGCATTTTTATCACCAATACTGCCGATTGCGCCTCCAGTCACCTCAAACATTTTAGCGCCTCCTGCAATTTTTGCTACCATCCGACCCTTGTTTGCACCAGCCCTTGTCATGCGGTGCACCAGTTCCGTAATACCGGTATCCGCAAATTTTGCTATGTTTGAATTATTTCTGATCTGGGTACTGTCAGGAAGCATGATGTGCGCCAAACCGCCTATTTTAGTAACAGGGTCATAAAGTGCGATTCCGATACAGGAGCCAAGCCCCAGTGTGGTAATCGCATCCGGACTCTTGCAAATATTTAAGTCCGCCATTCCAACTTTTATCATCCGACTCATCTGTTAAACTCCCATCCTAAGAATAATTTATATTTACAGCATGATTCCTAAAGATGCTAAAATCTTGTCGTAAGAATCTAGCTCCGGTAAAAGTATAAAATATCCCTGAAGCATGGTTTCGCCTCCAAAAGATGTTTCAATTAACAGTGCATTATCGCCAAACTGTCCAAACTGAATCGCCGGAATACTTAAAATTGCTCCAGCCATATCAATTGATATATAAGGAACCGTAGGTGAAATATTAAGGCCAGTCATGCCAGACAGAGCTGATAAATAAGAACCTGCAATAATGTTCCCGATTTCTTTCATTGCAGATAAATCCATCTCGTTAAACGGTTCTTTGTAATCCAGACTTCTTCCCATCAAAAGATTCACCAGAGCGTATGCAGCATCCATTTTTAAAAGAAACATCAGACTGCCTTCGATATCATTCTGTACGCCCAGATAAATACCGGCAATTTCTTCTTCTTCAGACCCGATTGCCGTATTCAGCTCCTGAACAGGCATCAGCTTGACATTCGGTACTTCCATATTTAATTTAATATTCAGCAGTGTTGCAATTGCTGTTGTTGCATTTCCAGCTCCGATATTTCCGATTTCTTTCAGTACATCAAAATACATGCTGTTTATTTCGTCAAACGTAAATTTGCCCATATACCTCTCCCTGTATATTCTTCCAAATCTATCTGAACATTCTGATACATATAAGATATAGTGAGACTCCAAAAACAGCCTCACTATACTCTGATATTTTATAAATGTCCGTTAAAACAGACCATCACGCACCAGTCCATGCAGATCTCTATGCATGATGAATGGATGCCTCATTTTCATTATGCATTTTATACAACTTCGTGTTCATCAATAATTGCATTAATATCAAACAGCGAAACCAGTTCCTCGCCGTTTTTGCCGATACCGTTAATAAACATCTCTTTTCCTTCTCTATGAGATAATTTATCTATTTCACTTGTTCCAAGGTTAATCACTTCTTTTACTTCATCCACCACGATTCCAAGTGCATCTTTCTGCTCAAATTTTAAAATGATAATCCTGGATGCTCCTGTGTATACATCGTCTTCCAGCCCCATTTTTCTACGGATGCTCATAACAGGAATAACTTCGCCACGCAGGTTAATGACTCCTTTAAAATAAAACTGTGCGGTCGGTACCCTTGTTATTTTCTGCATCCTGACAATGTTGTCGATAAAGCTGATATCAATTCCATACTGTTCACTGCCGATTTTTACAACAATGTACTGTTTTTTTGTCTCTTCGACTGTTTCTATATATTCCATAACGGCACCTCCCTTACATTAAAGTATTTACATCCAGAATCAGCGCGATTTCGCCGTCGCCGAGTATTGTCGCACCGCTTATGATTTTGCTGTTGCTGATAAACTTGCCCAAAGATTTAATAACAATTTCCTGCTGTCCTAACAGGTTATCAACTACAAGCCCGGCCTGTTTTTCGCCTTTATTTACAATTACAACCGTAAGGCTTTCTGGTGCAACTTCCGGTTCTTCAATATCCAGAATCTGGTTCAGACGGATCAGCGGAATTACATTGCCGCGCAGATTAATTACTTCTTCTGCCTGTACATACTTAATATCCGATACAGATACATCTTCGATCGTAATAATAGAGCCTAAGGCAATGGCAAACAGTTCATGATGCACTTCCACTAAGAGTGCCTGGATAATCGCAAGTGTCAGCGGCAGACGGACTGTAAAGGTAGAACCTTCTCCGAGTTTGCTTTTAACTTCTACATCGCCGCCTAATGCCTCAATATTGGATTTTACAACATCCAGCCCGACGCCTCTTCCTGATACATCCGTAATCTTTTTTGCCATGGAAAAACTCGGCATAAACAGGAAATCAATAATTTCCTTCTGGCTCAGGCTTTCTGCCTGTTCCGGTGTAACAAGACCGCGTTCAATCGCTTTTTGTTTTACAGTATCTGTATCAATTCCGTTACCGTCATCGCCTACTTCAATGACAACGTTGTTGCCTTCCTGATAGGCTTTTAAGGTAATAGATCCTGATTCAGGCTTGCCTCTTTCCTTTCGCAGTTCTGCGCTTTCAAGCCCGTGGTCTGCAGAATTACGCAGAAGGTGCTGCAGAGGATCTCCGATCTGGTCTACAACTGTACGGTCCAATTCTGTATCTTCACCGGACATAAACAGTTCCATTTTTTTATCCAGTTTGCGGGAAAGGTCACGTATCATACGCGGGAATTTTGCCACTACGCTTTCAATCGGAACCATTCTTGCCTTCATGACAGATTCATGAAGACTTGTAGTAATCCGTTCCAGGTATTCGATCTGGTCGCGGAAAGACTGGCTCTGTGTTCCGTCCCCGGAATCACTGGAACTTATGGAAACAAGGCTGTTCTTTGCAATAATAAGCTCGCTTACCTGATTCATCAATGCATCCAGCTTTTCAATATCTACACGGACTGTACGGTTCGCAACCGGCTTATTAACCGGCTTGCCTTTTGCAGCAGTACCGCCTGCTGCTTTTGTCTGGTCTTCTTTCGCTGGAACCGGTGCAGGTACCGCTGCCGCAGCTGTCTGTCCGGATATCTCCTGTTTGTCTTCTTCTGCTTCTTTTTCGCTGTGTCCTTCGATTAGTGTTTCATATTTCAGCTGTTCGCATACAACCTCATCTATTTCAGAAACAGCTTTTGCCGCTGTAACAAACTTCTCCGTTCCTTCTTCGTCTGCCGCTGCAAAAAAGCTGAATTCCAGTTCGAATTTTTCGTCTTCAATATCCTGTACACCTGGATAATATACTAAAATTTCACCGAATTCTTCTACTGCCTTAAATACAAGAAATGCCCTGGCTGCCTTCAGCAGACAGTCTTTATGCACATAAACAGTAAATCCAAATAAGACCTTGCCGCTGTCTTCTGCATTTTTTAAATGCTCACGGTCATCCTCCGACAGAGGAATGGAAAGGAATTTTTTCTCAAATCCGCTTTCCTGCAAAGCTTCTTTTTCCGCCTCTGGTTCCGGTGCTGAAGCTTCCTTTGGAGCCGGTGCTGTATCCCCGTTTAAGATACCGTTTAACGCCGTAATAATTCCTTCGTTATCGTTTGTGCCTTCGTCAGAAGTCTCTTTAATGATGTTTAGATATCCTTCAATGGCATCCAGACACTGAAACAGCACATCTATAATATCGCCGTTTACTTTAATCTTATCATTACGCACTTCCTGAAATACGTTTTCCATGTCGTGCGTCAGATGCTGCATTCTCTTAAAGCCCATCGTACCAGCCATGCCTTTTAGCGAATGGGCTGCCCGAAAGATTTCATTAATGACGTCATGGTCTTCCGGCTCATTTTCCAGTGCCATAATATTATCACTCAGGCTCTGGATATGTTCTGCTGTTTCATCAATAAAAATCTCTAAATACTGACTTACATCCATTTCATTTTACCCCCACTTGATTTATTATACTTTTCGAAACATTCGTAAGCGGCACTACTTCATCGACAAGCCCTGTTTCTGCAATCGCTTTTGGCATGCCATATACAACACAAGTAGGTTCATCCTGGGCAATCACATAAATTGGCTTTGCCCGGTTCAGTTCGCGTATTCCTTCTGTTCCATCTGCGCCCATGCCTGTAAGTACGACACAGACAATCTGGTCATAGGCCGATCTTTTCAAAGACTTATACATTACGTTGGCACACGGGCGGAGCCCGCCAATTGCAGGCGCGTCGGACAGATGGATCTTATGTGTCCCGTCTTTGGAAGCGACCACCTCCAGATGAGAACCGCCCGGAGCCACATACACCCAGCCATTTTTTAAGACATCATTTTCTTCCGCTTCTTTGACTCTGACTTTGCTCAGTTCATTTAATCGTTCTGCCATAGATTTCGTAAAGCCGATCGGCATATGCTGCACTAAAACCATAGGCGCATCCATATTTCTGTCCAGATACGGAATAACGCTCTGCAGCGACTTTGGCCCTCCTGTAGAACAGGCCAGTGCAATCAGCTTTTTATTTCCTCCTGCCGGCAGTTTTTTCACTGGTGTCTTTGCTGCTGCACCGGCCCCGGCCGTGCGTGAAGATACTGCCGATACCGCAGCGGAAGCACTTGCTGCCGCTGCTGCCGCAGACCTTGCCGGCGACACAGAAGACGGGGATGAAAACCTGGACCTTGGCTGACCGATGACAGAGTTTAATATAGCGGTCAGATCATTGCGGAACTTCATACCTTTCGCCTCAATGATGTTTTCCGGCTTTGTCATAAAGTCAATCGCGCCATACTCCATAGCCTGAATCGTAATCTTAGCATCTTCTTTTGCCAGGGAACTGACAACAATTACCGTAACACGAATATTCTCTTTTTGCAATTTCTGCAGAAGCTCCAGCCCATTCATCCTTGGCATATTTATGTCTAAAAGCACAGCATCATATTTAATTTTTTTTATTTTATCGTATGCTTCTAATCCATCCCTGCATGTATCTGTCGCTTCATACTCATTACTTGTATTGATTATATCACAGATAGCTCTTCTCATGAGTGCAGAGTCATCTACTACTAAAATATTTTTTTTCATAACGCATCAGGACTTCTTTCTCTCATTCTATTTTTACGTTCTTCATCAAAAATATACCGGATAATCTCCTCTTGCACATTACGGTCTTTAATCATAAACTCTGCCCTGCTTACAAAGCACGCCCTGCTTTTATCTATTATCACTGACGAAATATATGCCGGAAACAGGTAATGCTTTGCGTCTGCATCTATACGCAGCCGAAACTGCATCAGAATATAAGAGTCCTCCTGTATATGAGTCTCAGTTACGAGCTGTGCTCCGTCACCGCTGATGCCAGCTGCAAATCCATTCCTTTTCATTCCTCCTGCCGACAGTTTCTCTGCAAGCATCTGATACTGCACGGAATCTGTTTCCTGTGCCTGTTCTTTTGAGATTTCATAATAGGCTGCCTCAATTCCGCATGAAATACAGGAATACTCGTTGTGCCGGGACCTGCGAAGCTGGCTTTTCAGGCTGACCCGCAGCATATACCTGTTATCAGCCTTATACCGTTCTTCAATCATGCCTGCTCCCCGGTACAGGTTTTCGCTGACATAAAAGACCAGTTCAAACCGTTTTCTAATCGGAAGCATGACAGGCTTTCCATTTTCCTCCGGCATCAAAAGCTCCAGTTCCCCATTATCAAAAATGGCTGTTACTTCGCTTTTGTATATGCGGGACCCGGATGCCATGCATAAACCGGCTTTTGTGCCTGGGCTGATAATTTCACCAATCATTTAAACAGCCCGCGGAACAGTTCACGGATTCCCTGTCTGTCCGGTTCAATGACCGGTTCTCCGTCAATCAGGCTCTGTGCAAGTCTTTCAAAAGCACGTGTGGATTTTGCATTCGGTACACTTAAAGATACGATTTTCTGCGCACGCACAGATTTTTCAAGCATAATATCCTGAGGTATCGTGCCAAAGAAATGTACTTCTCCCTGAAGAAATTTGGATATCACGGAACTTAGCTTTTCATAGACTGTCATTCCATCTTCCGGGGATACTGTCCGGTTTACAACTACCTCAATATTCGTACTGTGGCGTACAAATCCCGGATTGCCGTAAAGGGCTTTGATCAGGGAATAGGAATCTGTCAGGGAGCTTGGTTCCGGTGTCAGGACCAGAAGTACTTCCGGACTGGCAGATACAAATTCCATGACATTGTTTGCAATGCCGGCACCTGTATCAATCAGGATAAAGTCAGTCAGCCCGTCCAACTCTCCCATGCTGTTGACCAGCCTTGACAGCTGGTTTTTTGTTAAATTATTCATGCCGGTAATCCCGTTTCCGCCGGAAATAAATCCGATTTCCATAGGACCCTCGGTAATAATTTCTTCCAGTTTTTTACCATGGTATATCAAATCACTTAGATTATATTTCGGTATTGCGCCAAACATAACCTCTACATTTGCAAGGCCCATATCCGCATCAAAAATAATAACTTTCTTCCCAGTTTTGCGCAGCTGGACTGCCAGATTTACAGCAATGTTAGATTTGCCAACCCCGCCCTTACCACTGGTTATTGTGATAACTCTTGCTTTGGATACAGAACGGGCCTGTTTTGATTTTACCACGTTTCTCAGTTGTTCTGCCTGATCCATGCTCAATCTCCTCCAAGTAATTTCTTCACAATCTTTTGTGTATCGAATACCTCTATGTCATCCGGCACATTCTGCCCGTAAGTCACATAAGACAGGTCTGCTCCCGAATACAGATGGATATTCAACAGGTTTCCATAACATGAGGTTTCGTCCAGTTTGGTAAAAATCAGCTTATAATTTGCAAAGGTCTGATAAATATTACACATATCCTGCAGATCACGGTATTTTGTTGTTGCACTCAATACCAGATACACTTCTGTCTGATAATCCGGCGAAAGCACGCTGACCAGATTTTTTACATCTTCACACTGTGCTGTATTTTTATGGGAAAATCCGGCCGTATCTACTAATATCAAATCGCAGTCAGACAGATTTCTCACTGCATCTTTTACCTCTTCCGGAGAATAAACAATGGTCAGCGACATGTCCAGAATATTTGCATAGGTACGAAGCTGTTCCGTAGCTGCAATGCGGTAAGTGTCTGCTGTAAGAAATGCCACCTTCTTTCCCTCATCCACTTTATAACGCGATGCAATCTTTGCAATTGTAGTTGTCTTTCCAACTCCGGTCGGCCCGATAAAAAAAGCTACCTTGGGGCCGGCCTTTTGAAATTCAATCGGCTTTGGCTGGCCGAATTTCAGTACCAGTTTCTGATAAATATGAGATAAGATATAATCGATATTGCTTCCTTTGCTCGATATCTTCTCCAGCTCATCTAAAATCTGATTTGCATATTTTTCATGCACTTCATTATCCAGCAGCGTCTGGTAAAGCATTTTCACAAAAGAAAACCCTTCCTGAGCCCGTTCTTCTTTTGTGCCAAGGCCCTCCTCCTGATTTTTCTTTTCTGCCGAAATACGGTCTTCTAAAAGGCTTTGAAGACTGTCCAGTCTTTCTTCCAGGGCACTGGACTGTACAGAAGGCGGCTGTATCTGCTGCGGCTCCGGATCGTTTCCCTGTTTTTGCAGCTGGCGCAGTACCATTTCTGCCTTTTCTTCTAAACGGCTTGGAGCTGCTACGGCCGGAATCTGTATTTTTTCATCCGCCGCCAGATTAATGCTCTCCGGCTTAGTTTCCTGTCCCTGGCTTTCTTTTGCTTCTGTCAGGCTCTTTGTGCTCATTTTATCCAGCTCATTTTCTTCAAGAGCTGCTGTCACCTCATAAGCCATCCCTTTAAAAGCCCGGAACATTCCTTTTGGTTTTACTGTTTTTACACTCATAATCACAACGTCCGGGCCCATCTCTTTTTTTGCTCTCTCTATCGCTTCACTTTCGGTCCTTCCCTGGAATTTATTAATTGTCATTTATGCTGTCACCATCCCTACTGACTGTAATTCTACATTAGAATCAATTTCATTATAAGACACTACGATCAGATCTTTAAAATACTCTTCGGTCATTTTCTTAAAGTACATGCGCACAATCGGTGATGTAACAATGATCGGATTCTTTCCGAGATTTTCCAGTTTGGAAATTTCCGTCTCCACAGATGCCATAATCAGTTTTGTACGTTCTGGATCTATTGTTAAATAAGCACCCTGCTCTGTCTGTTTTACAGAAGACATGATTTCCTGTTCAATATTCGGATCGAGAGTCACAACACTGGTAGCTTCATTCGGCATAAAATACCGGTTCGATATAGCTCTCTTTAATGCCTGCCTTGTATACTCTGTCAGTACATCTGTGTCTCTGGAAGTCGCCGCATGATCTGCCAGTGTTTCAAATATCGTTAAAAGGTCTCGGATAGAAATACCTTCTGCCAGCAGATTCTGCAGTACTTTCTGGATCTCTCCGATGCCTAATAACTTCGGTACGAGCTCGTCTACAAGAACCGGATTATTCTCTTTCACATTGTCAATCAGGTTTTGTACATCCTGTCTTGTAAGCAGTTCAGCAATATGGCTGCGGATCACTTCCGTCAGATGTGTCGCAATGATAGAAGGCGGGTCTACGACTGTATAGCCAAGACTTTCTGCACGTTCTCTCTGGCTTTCTGTAATCCAGATCGCCGGCAGATGAAACGAAGGCTCGAAAGTCGGAATACCGGTAATTTCCTCTTCTACATACCCTGGATTCATGGCCATATAATGGTCAAACAAAATCTCTCCTTCTGTAATCTGAATACCTTTAATCTTAATAATATACTGGTTCGGATTCAGCTGGATATTATCACGCAGACGGATAATCGGCACCACTGTTCCAAGCTCTAAGGCAATCTGTCTTCTGATCATAACAACACGGTCTAACAGGTCGCCTCCCTGATTTACATCTGCTAACGGAATAATACCGTAGCCAAATTCCAGCTCTATCGGATCTACCTGCAGCAGAGAAACCACGTTTTCCGGTTTCCTTATTTCTTCTGCCTCTTCTTCTGCCTGGGTCGTTTCTTCTTCAATGGCTTCTACTGCCATGCTCTTATCCATAGCCCTGCCTACAATCAGATATACCAGGCCAAAAGCTATAAATAACCCTGTATTTAAAGGTGTCGTAATTCCGAGAAATGCAAGGGTAAAGCCTACCAGATATAATACCTTTGGAATCCCAAACAGCTGGGATACAAGCACATCGCTAAAGTCTGCCTCTTTCGAAGCTTTTGTAACTAAAATACCTGTTGCAAGCGATATCATCAGGGAAGGCATCTGTGAAGCAAGGCCGTCACCGATGGTAAGGATACCAAATTTCTGCAGTGCCTCCATTGCAGGAAGCCCTTCACGTACCATGCCCATAACCGTTCCGCCGACCAGGTTGATACCGGTAATTAAAAGGCCTGCGCTCGCATCTCCCTTTACATACTTTGTAGCACCATCCATGGAACCGAAAAATGCGGACTCCATCTGGATTTTTTCACGGCGGTTTCTTGCCTCGCGGTCATCAATTGCGCCTGTATTTAAATCCGCGTCAATCGCCATCTGCTTGCCCGGCATAGCATCCAGCGTAAAGCGGGCTGTTACCTCAGACACACGTTCAGAACCTTTATTAATAACAACAAACTGGATAATAACCAGAACGATAAAAATAATTGCACCGACAATAATGTCGTTGCCGCCTACAAACGCGCCGAAAGTTGCAACAACATTACCCGGGTCCCCCGTTGTCAGAATCAGTCTGGTGGAAGATACGTTTAATGCAATTCTAAAAATTGTCGTAAACAACAGCAGGGTTGGAAAAAAAGACATATCCAGAACTTCCTGCACGAACAGACAGTTAAACAGTACAACCAGAGCCAGCGATATATTCAGCGCCAGCATAACATCCAGTAATTGATTCGGGATTGGTACAATAAAAAACACAACCGCTGCCAAAAGATACAATGCAACGCCCACATCTGCTTTCTTCATACCTAAAAATCCCACCTTTCCTCAGTAAATTTTCTATTCCATATAAACGCATTAATCCGTTTTTATTTTCCTATGTTATATTCAAAACTTTTACAGCCTGTTTTTCATACGGTATACCGCAGCCAGAATTTCCGCAACCGTCTGATACAGTTCTGGCGGAATTTCTTCTCCGATTTCTACATTTGCGTACAGCATACGCGCCAGCGGTTTATTTTCTACGATTTCTACTTTCGCTTCTTTTGCTTTTTCTTTAATCTGAAGCGCTAAATAATCCGTTCCTTTTGCCAATACAATCGGAGCCTCTGCTTTTTGTGCATCGTACTTTAATGCTACTGCATAATGCGTCGGGTTTGTAATAACTACATCCGCATTCGGTACATCCTGCATCATGCGCCTTTGGGAAGCCTCCCGCATGCGCTGTCTCTGCTTTCCTTTAATCTGCGGATCTCCTTCTGTATTTTTATACTCGTCTTTGACCTCCTGTTTCGTCATCTTAAGGTCATCTTTAAATTTCCATTTCTGGTAAATATAATCTAAAATGGCTATCACAAAATAAGCCATAGATATTTTCATTCCTGTATTAATGACTACTGAGCCGGTCAGCATAACTGCCTGCATCAGTGACATGTCATACAATAACAGCAGATTTCTGGAGTTGTCTTTAATCGAAGAATAAGCAGCCCAGGAAATCAGTATTATTTTAGCTAGTGATTTTATCAGTTCTATTAATGAATCTTTTGAAAAAAGGCGTTTCATCCCGTTTATAGGATTGAATTTACCGAAATTAGGTTTCAGCGGTTTGGTTGTAACTTTCCATTTAACCTGTAATATATTAATAGCAACCATGGCCAGAAATCCCACTGCAAAAAACGGCAGCACAATCAAAATCATCTCGATAATTGCCTTTTGTAAAATCTGTGAAACTGCCCGCCCGGTAATCCCGCTTTTGTTTAAAGATACAAATTCGGAAATCCGGCCGTAAAAAGCATCAAATAAACCGATCAGTCCGTTTCCGACATAGGACATCATAACCTGAAGCAGGACAAACAAAAGCAAAAGTCCCACTGCATTATCAAGTTCTTTGCTTTTTGCCACTTTGCCGTCGTTCCTGGCATCTGTGAGCTTTTTTGATGTAGGTTCTTCAGTTTTTTCTCCGCCTTCGCCGTCTTTCGCAAACCACTGCAGGTTAAGCGGCATCCGCAATTGTTCGTTATTCACCTGTATACATCCCTTTTATCATATAAACAACCAGACGTTTCATCTCCTGGGCTACCGATCCTGCAACACCTCCGATCAGTGAGATTGCCAGATACAGTACGACAAGGCCGATTAATACTTTCAGCTGCATGCCGACCGCAAACATATTCATCTGCGGAGATACCTTTGCCATAATACCAAGCACGCAGTTTACAACCATCGTACACGCAAACACCGGCAGTGTAATCCGAAACCCGAGAATAATCAGAGATGACATGTAGCTTATAATTCCTTCTAACAGGTAATCCCACTGAAAAACCTGCTGGTTCACCGGTATCAGCTGGTAAGACTCGCAGACTGCCCGGATTACATAATGAAACATATTGGTAGCGATCAGAACAAGCATTGTCAGGTAATTATATGTACTTCCTGTAATGCTTTCCGTCATCTGTGTCATCGGATTATATTCCTGTGCCATGGAAAATCCAATCTGCATATCTATTAAAGAGCCCGCAAACAAAACAATAGAATTACAGATATTGGCTGAATAACCAATCAGCAAACCCGTAATTCCTTCCTTAAGCACAATCACCCCATATTCCATTACTCCTGTGTAAGTAAGGTTCTGCTCCGGCAAAACGCCTGTCAGCATAATCGCAATACAGCCTGCCAGACCTATCTTTGTCTTGGCCGGAACTCCTTTTGTACTAAAAAAAGGCGCTGCAAACACACATGCAGAAATCCGTACCAGTATCAGCAGGAAATATTCAAATGTCTGTAACGAGTAAGTTGCACTGACCATGATACATTCCTACCTGCTTACACATACAGACTGAAGTCTGACCAGAGATCCACCATAAATGCAGACATATTATTCAGCATCCATGCTCCAGCCAGCAGCATAACCGCAAATACAGCCAGAATCTTTGGCACAAACGTAAGCGTCTGTTCCTGAATGGATGTAACAGTTTGAAATATGCTGATAAGAAGGCCGACTATTAGTGACGTAAGCAGCAATGGAGCTGCTGTCAAAATAATTGTATAAATAGCTTCTCTGGAAATATCCATAACCTGACCATCTGTAATCATCGCATACCTTCCTCCTTCATTTTAAATCATTTTCATTCAATCATCACATAAGTGTCCTGACCAGCTCACGGATAACCAGGTTCCATCCATCTGCCAGTACAAACAGAAGAATTTTAAACGGCATGGATATCGTTGTAGGCGGAAGCATCATCATACCCATAGACATCAGCACGGATGATACGACCATATCAATGACAATAAATGGTATATAAATAAGAAATCCGATAATAAATGCTGTCCGCAGCTCGCTGACAATAAAGCTTGGTACCAGCACTGTAAACGGAATATCATCTTTTGTTTCGTAAGTAACGTCTGCAATCTCACAAAACATGTTTACATCTTTTTCCTGGGTCGTACGATACATAAATTCGCGAAACGGCTTTTCGGCACGTTCCAGAGCAGTCTCCATTGTAATCTCCCCAGCATCCAGAGGCCGGATTACCTGCTCATTCACCTGTGAAAATACCGGTGACATTACAAACACTGTCAGAAAAAGTGCCAGTCCGACCATGACCTGATTCGGAGGGGTTGTCTGCGTACCCAGTGCAGTCCTCACAAAGTGGAGTACAATGATAATGCGGGTAAATGAGGTCAGCATGATCATAATCGACGGTGCCAGTGAAAGAACCGTCAGCGCAATCAGCATTCGAATCGGAGCTGATATACCGCCTTCTTCATTCGGCCAGCTTATCCACACTCCGTCATTATAATCCGGGAGTGTCTCATCCTGCTCTCTTGCGGAATCAAAGTCACCGATATCTTCTCTCGCAGCTGCATATGCATGCTGCTGATAGCAAAACACCAGACAAATAGCCAGCGCCACTATGGCAAGCATAAATGACGCCATGCAATATATTTTCTTTCCTTTACTCATTCTTACAGTCTGCCTTATTTTTTTGGAAGATGATGTTTTACTTTCTCAAGAATATCATGGAAACTTTCCCCCATGTCTATCCTCTGCCCTGCTTTGTCTGCAGTATCTGCCTTTAGCTGATCCTTTGTAATTTCGGCCAGCTTATCCACACGATCCCTGCTGACTGCAATAACAAGGTACACATCTCCTGCTTCTATAATTTGTATGTAGCTGTTTGCTGAGATTTTAAGTGTCTCAATAATCTTAAGATTCTGATTATGCATCTGTCCCTGCTGATACCGCGCAATCCAGCGGGTTGTCAGCAAGGTAATGAGCAGTACAATGACAAACAGGATTAGAATCTGAATCAGCTGTCCGACATTATTTAACCAGGAACCTGCTGAAACTGCCAGCAGCATCTTAACCAACTACTTTTTTCACTGCTTCCAGTACGCGTTCTGCCTGAAACGGCTTTACGATGAAATCTTTTGCACCTGACTGGATTGCTTCAATAACCATTGCCTGCTGTCCCATAGC
Organism: uncultured Eubacterium sp.; assembly: GCA_910580075.1. Taxonomy (GTDB): domain Bacteria; phylum Bacillota; class Clostridia; order Lachnospirales; family Lachnospiraceae; genus Eubacterium_J. The sequence continues at coordinate 21,762 of CAJTVR010000069.1, forward strand.
AGAACACATAATGACACATGCGCCTGGGTCTGCTTCTTTAATTGCCTTTAACGCCTGAATACCATCCATTTCAGGCATTGTAATATCCATAAGAACCAGATCCGGCTTTGTTTCGTTAAATTTTTCTACTGCCTTTAAACCGTTTTCAGCTTCTCCGGCAATCTCATAGCCGTTTTTTGATAAGATGTCTTTGATCATCATTCTCATAAATGCTGCATCATCACAAATTAAAACTTTCTTTGCCATAATATAGATTCTCCCTTATTCTCTAATTTGTTATGTCTTTGATGACATTCTTTTGCTATTATAACATAAAACAATGATTTTTAGCAATTATTTTATAATTTCTGTAATTCTTACGCCAAAACTTTCTTCAATGACTACAACTTCCCCTTTTGCAACATACTTGCCGTTTACAAGTACATCAATCGGCTCGCCTGCAATCTTGTCAAGTTCTATAATTGTACCTGGAGCAAAATCAAGAATTTCCTGAATGGATTTTGTCGTACGTCCCAGCTCGACAGTAACCTCTAACGGCACATCCATAATCAGGTCAATGTTTTCTTTCTGGAAAATTGCAGGATTAAAATCGCCTGAAAAACTCTGAAACTGCGCCTGCTGTACATTTACCGGCTGCTGCATCATTGGCTGCTGCATCATCATCGGCTGCTGCATCATCATTGGCTGCTGCATCATCGGCTGCTGCTGCATCATTGGCTGCTGTGTTGGAGCTGCCTGCTGCTGCGGCTGTGGCGATGACTGCGGTACTGCCGGAGGCGGAGTTACATTTTCTTCCATATCCTTTGTCATATTCGTTTTTATGCATTCGCACATCTCTTTTGCAAACGAAATAGGATATAGCTGCATAATCGTACTGTCAACCAGATCTCCGATTTCCATTTTAAATGAAATCTTTATAAAACTGCCAGTTAAAAACTCATCTATTTCTTTCTCATCCAGACTGTCCGTCATATCAATCAGATTCGCCTCCGGCGGACTGATATCAATTACCTTATTCAGCATAGAAGAAAGAGATGTGGCAGCCGAACCCATCATCTGGTTCATTGCTTCACTGATCGCACTTAGATGCATTTCTCCTAATTCTACATCTATATTTGTGCCGTCTCCGCCCATCATCAGGTCTGTAATAACCTTTACATCCTGCTCTTTTAATACGAGAAGATTGCTGCCGTCTAATCCAACCGTATAAGCAATTCTGATAAAGACGCATGGCCTTTCATACTGGCTCACAATATCCTCCCAGGTAGCCATTGCTACAACGGGAGTTGATATATCTACCTTATGGTTTACAAGGGAAAATAAGGTTGTCGCCGCTGTCCCCATACTGATATTGGCAATTTCTCCAATGGTATCCCGTTCATCCGCAGACACCTCTTCTGACGCAGATGCAGCTGAACCAGAGGCTCCGCCTGCGGTATCCATGCCATTTTGAAGGAGGGCTGTTATTTCTTCCTGTGACAATACTCCATCCATAATATTATTCCTCTCTAATAATTGACGTTATCCTGACCGCATAATCATCACCTGATACCCCGGGCAGTGCTGTAAACTTTTTAATACTTCCAACATAGATTTCCAGCTCATCTTCTACTTTTGTATCCAGTCTGATAATATCCCCTGGCTGAATTCTAGCAAAATCGCTGATTGAGAATGCACTGTGCCCTAATACAGCTTTGACAGGTATCGGTGCTTTTTCCAGCAGATTTTCTACCATACCGCTATAAGAGATTTCTTCTTTTTCCTGCTGGCTGGAATACCAGAACTTCGTATTCAGCTTATCCATGACAACGTCCAGTGTAATATAAGGAAGACATACATTCATCAGGCCTTCTACATCACCGATTTTCATATTAATAGTAACAATCGCAATCATTTCACTCGGCGAGATAATCTGTGCAAACTGTGAATTCGTCTCAATCCGCTCTAAACGCGGATTCAGCTGCACTACATTTTTCCACGGCTCCCTTAAAAGGTTCACACATACAGTCAGAAGCCTTTCAATAATCAGAAGTTCGATTTCTGAAAACTCCCTGGTCTTTGCTAACGGCTCTCCCATTCCTCCTAACATCCGGTCAACCATTGCATAGCCAACATTTGTCGCCATTTCTAAAAGAATATTTCCTTTTAAAGGCGCAAAATTGATGACTCCTAACAGCATTGGATTTGATAGGGAATTTGCAAACTCCGAATAAGTAACCGCCTCGGAATTGACTACTTCCACCTGTATATTTTTTCTCAGATATACCGGAAGATTCGTAGAAAGCAGCCGGCCATAATGTTCAAATATAATTTCAAGTGTACGCAGATGCTCTTTGGAAAATTTAACAGGGCGTTTGAAGTCATAATCCTTCACCTGCTTTTCCTGAGTCTCCTGCATATCGTTTGCATCCAGTTCACCGGTACTGAGAGCTGCCAGTAGGTTATCTATCTCTTGCTGTGATAATACCTCACTCATCCGGGTCCACCTCCTTTACCCGGAATATTTTACATCTCTGAAATCTACCTTGAAAATAAAGTCAGAGCCGAACATATTCTGAATCCTCTCCAGAATCGCCTGTTTTAAAGCTTCCTCATCCGCC
>CAJTVR010000070.1 GCA_910580075.1 uncultured Eubacterium sp.
ATCAATTGACAGGAGTTTTCGGATGCTGACTGGCAATGAAATCTGTCCTTTGGAAGAAACTGTCAATATTTGTGTGTTCATTTGCTTACGCCCCTTTCCAGTAAGAATTTCTTACTTATATTATGCCATAATGTAAAATTATATGCAAGAAAAATTGAATTCACCACTTGACAATGTGGCAAAGACTTGATGAGTTTCGAAAAATTGCGACAAAAAATGTTAGAGCATAGTAAAATCTAAGGTGCCGTTTTGGAATTGGAACAAATCCGGCAAATTCCGGTAAGGCGGATTCTGGACTGTATGACAGGTACTCTGGGTATTATAAATTATGATGGGAAAGGGGGATATTCTTTTATCCATCATCATATCAGAGATTATTTTATTTCTTACGGTTCGCATGCGGAACAGAAAAAGGAAAAAGTTTCTCCATCCGGCGTCCAGGAACTCTATCCCTTATAACATAACACAATTAAGCATCAGGCTCTCTTTTAAAAGCATTCAGTGCTTGAAATTTCCATCCAGAAGTAATATGATAGATACAGTGGAAATACACACAAATAAAACGCATACAGGTGGGAAAAGTGAAAGACTTATTAGCGATCAGAGACCAGATTGACCAGGTAGACAACGAAATCACAGCTTTGTATCTAAAGCGCATGCAGCTGACTTCAGAAGTAGCTGAATACAAAATCCAGACCGGGAAAAAAGTATTTGACAAAGAAAGGGAACGTTCCAAACTGGAAAAACTTTCGTCCCTTGTATCTGGCAGTTTTTTAAAGAATGGAGTCCGGGAACTGTTTGAGCATCTGATGTCGATCAGCAGAAAAAGGCAGTACCAGCTATTAACAGAGCATGGCATCGAAATCCCCAGGCATTTTAAAGAAGTAACAAAAATCAGTGCTGAAAACGCGCGTATTGTTTTTCAGGGCGTAAGGGGCGCTTATGCGCATATTGCCATGATTGAATATTTTGGCGGTGAGACGAACAGTTTTCATGTAGCAAGCTGGCGGGAAGCGATGGAGGCTATCCAGTCCGGGGAGGCCGATTATGCAGTACTTCCGATTGAAAATTCGACTGCAGGAGTTGTAGCGGAAAATTATGATCTGTTAATGGAATATGACAATTACATTGTAGGGGAGCAGATTATACCAATCCGCCACTGTCTGCTGGGACTGCCGCAGGCGGAGATTTCTGATATCACAAGCGTTTATTCGCATCCACAGGCGCTGGCCCAGTGTGACCGTTATTTACAGCAGCATGAAGAATGGGACTGTGCAAGGGAAAACAATACGGCAGTGGCAGCGTGCAAGGTGAAAGAATCTGGTAAAATAAATAAAGCCGCAATTGCCAGCGAGCTTACGGCAAATCTGTACGGTCTTAAGATTTTAGAAAAGGATATCCAGACCAGCAGTGAAAATTCAACCAGATTTATCATCGTTGCAAACCAGAAGATATTTTTAAAAGATGCACAAAAGATGAGTATCTGCCTGGAAGTAAAACACAAAAGCGGATCTTTATACCATGCCCTGTCGCATATTATTTATAATGACCTGAATATGAACTTTATTCAGTCAAGGCCGTTAAAAGAAGGGGAAGGAACCAATTGGCAGTATCGGTTTTTTATTGATTTTAAAGGAAATTTAAACGAATCCGCCGTACAGAATGCGCTGCGGGGATTGGCAGAAGAATGTGAAAATATCAGGGTGCTTGGAAATTATTAGCAGCTAAAAAACCGCAGGAAAGGGAGACAGGGTTTATGGCAATTACAACATTTGCAGCAATTTATATCGGTTCCTATGAAGTGAGCCTGAAAATTTTTGAATTATCCGGAAAAAAGAAAATCCGTGAGATTGACCATATCCGAACCAGACTCGAGCTTGGCAGGGATACATTTCATTCCGGTGTGATTAAATCAGACCTGATCGAAGAGCTATGTGTGATACTGGCAGATTTTGCAAAAATCATGCAGGGGTATAAAGTAAAAGAATACCGGGCATTTGCAGGAAGTGTCGTCGGCGGGGCAAAAAATATGCTTTTTATCCTGGATCAGATTAAAACAAAGACAGGGCTGGATGCTGGCACGTTAAGCAATTCGGAGCGCCGTTTTCTGACATATAAAGGAGTGGCAGCCAGACACGGCTTTGATAAGATGACCAAAGACAGTGCGGCAGTGATTGACGTAGGCGGCGGAAGCCTTCAGATTACGCTGTTTATTAACGGAAGGGTCGTAACGACACAGCATCTTGCAATTGGAACGATGAGCCTGATGGAAATGCTTTCAGGCATTGAGCACAATGTGCTGCATTTAGAAAACCAGCTGGAAGAACTGGTTGACAAAGAACTGGCCGTTTTTCTGGCCCAGTATATGCATCCGGGTGAAGAGATTAAAAATGTAATTTTGATGGGCGATTATATTTCAGAGATTATGCGAAAGATCAGCAAAAATAACGAAGAGCCGAATATAGTCGAAGCCAAGAAATTTATCAGTTTTTTACAGAAATTGGATAAAAAGAGTGTGGAAGAGATTTCCGAGGCATTAAATCTGTCGAATGAAAAAGATATTCTGGTACTTCCGTCTGTTATTTTATATGCTAAACTGACTCAGGCAATGCATGCACAGACAATCTGGTTCCCGGATGTGGACACAAGCGACGGCATTGCCTACGACTATGCTGAATCGCATAAAATCATTCATTCGCCGCATGATTTTGATGAAGATATTTTATCAGCTGCCAAAAATATGTCCATGCGCTATATGAGCTATTCCCAGCATATTGATGCTCTTACGGATATGGCATCTTTGATATTTGATGCTATGAAAAAAGTACACGGCATGGGAAAACGGGAAAAACTGCTGCTTAAAGTGGCTGCAATCCTGCATGACTGCGGCAAATATATCAGCCTGGCAAACAGTGCGATTTGTGCGTATCAGATTATCCGCGCTACGGAGATTATAGGGCTGAAGCATTTAGAGCGTGAAATGGTGGCAAGTATTGTGCTTTATAATTCTTCGCCGTTAGACCCATATGAAGAATTAGCCGACCGTATGGACCAGCACAGCTATATGATGGTAGCAAAATTAGCAGCTATTTTAAAAGTGGCAAACGCCATGGACCGCAGCCATAGGCAGAAATTTAAAAATGTAAAAGCAGTGATTAAAAACAAGCAGCTTGTAATTACGATTGAGTCAGTGAATGATATTGCACTTGAAAAAGGACTGTTAGCGGCAAAGGCAGATTCATTTGAAGGAATTTTCGGTTTAAAACCTGTGATTAAGGAAAAACGGGTATATATTTAAGGAGAGGGTAGATTTCATGGAAAAGACAATGGAATACAGCAGACCGGAATATTTTGAAAACCGGGAGCTTAGCTGGATAAAATTTAACCGCAGAGTATTAAATGAAGCGCGCGACAAGACGATTCCGCTGTTAGAGCGCTTAAAATTCGTAAGCATTACATCTTCGAACCTGGATGAATTTTTTATGGTCAGGGTGGCATCTTTAAAAGACATGCTGCATGCAGGCGTTAAAAAAGCAGACATTGCAGGTATGGACGCGCTCAGACAGCTGGAGAGGGTTAATGAGGATACAAGGGAGCTTGTAAACCTGCAGTATTCTACATATAACCGTTCCCTGCTTCCGCTTATGAACCAGGAGCATATTTATATTATAGATGCGTATGAAAAGTTAACGCCGCAGCAGGCAGAGTTTGTAGACAAATATTTTGAAAATGAAGTGTATCCGGTCTTAACGCCTATGGCAGTAGATGCCAGCAGACCGTTCCCTCTAATCCGGAATAAATCATTAAATATTGCGGCAGTTATTGAGCATAAAGGAAGCGGCGGGCTCATCGGGCATAAGTCTTCGCAGGAAGAGGATGAATTTGAAGAAGTACTAGGAGAAATGAAACGGGAAGGAGCGATTGCAGAAGAAATCCGCTCAGACCGGGCCGCAGCAGAACTGCTAAGAGGCGGGGAAACTCCGGAAGACGAAAGTACGCAGCGGCATAAGAAAAAAGAAAAAAAGGAAAAGAAATCCGGCAAAGAAATCAAAGCAGAATTTGCCACCGTTCAGGTGCCTTCCGGCATGGCGCGTCTTGTACCGCTGCCTTCTGAAAACCCGGAAGAAAAAGTATTTATTCTGCTGGAACAGGTGATTGAGAAAAACATAGAAAAACTGTTTTCCAATTATAAAGTCGTATGTGCCTATCCTTACCGCATCATGCGAAACGCTGACTTTTCGATTGATGAAGACGAGGCTCCGGATTTATTAAAAGAAATCCAGAAACAGCTGAAAAAACGCCAGTGGGGTGAAGTAATCCGTCTCGAAGTCGAAGAGGGCATTGATAAAAAGCTGCTGGAATTTTTAAAAGAAGAACTGCATATTGAATATAAACAGGATATTTTCTATATCAACGGCCCGATTGATTTTACATTTTTAATGAAAATGTACGGCCTTGAAGGCTGCGGCCACCTGCGCTATGAGCCGCACAAACCGCAGCTGGTGCCGGAAATCATGCCGGGAGAAAATATTTTTGAATCAATCCAGAAAAAAGATATCCTGCTGCATCATCCATACCAGACGTTCGGGCCTGTTATAGAATTTATCCGCCAGGCAGCATCCGATGAGCAGGTACTTGCGATTAAAATGACACTTTACCGTGTGAGCGGAAATTCCCCGATTATCGCTTCGCTGGCACAGGCAGCTGAAAATGGCAAGCAGGTAACGGTTCTGGTAGAATTAAAAGCACGCTTTGACGAAGAAAACAACATTGTCTGGGCTAAAAAATTAGAGCAGGCAGGATGCCATGTAATTTATGGAATTGTGGGATTAAAAACCCACAGCAAAATTGCGCTGATTGTCCGCCGGGAAGAAGAGGGGATCCGCCGTTACGTGCACCTTGGTACCGGAAACTACAATGATTCTACTGCAAAACTGTATACAGACTGCGGTGTGCTGACCTGTGCAGAGGCTGTAGGCGAAGACGCAACAGCGGTCTTTAACATGCTTTCCGGCTATTCCGAGCCGCTGAGCTGGAACTGCCTGGCAGTAGCTCCAATCTGGCTGCGTAAGAAATTTTTAAAACTAATCCACCGGGAGACCAGGAATGCCAGAGACGGCAAACAGGCATATATCCGTGCAAAAATGAATTCCCTCTGCGACCAGGAAATGATCGAAGCACTGTATGAGGCCAGCACGGCAGGCGTAAAAATCGACCTTTTAATCCGCGGGATCTGCTGCCTGAGATCGGGCATCAAAGGAGTCAGTGAAAACATACAGGTACGGTCTATTGTAGGCAATTATTTAGAGCATAGCCGGATTTTCGATTTCTGCAACGACGGGCATCCAGAAGTCTATATGGGCAGTGCAGACTGGATGCCGCGTAACTTAGACCGCAGAGTGGAAATAGTCTTTCCGGTTTTAGACGAAGAACTTAAAGAGAAAGTGCTGCATATTCTGGATGTGGAATTTGAAGACAATGTGAAAGCGCATCTGCTACAGCCGGACGGCACTTACGAAAAAATCGACAAACGCGGCAAAGTGCTGATTAATTCCCAGGAAATATTCTGCAAAGAAGCAGACCAGTCAGTGCCGAAACAGGAAAAGGCATACGAAGAGCGGGTGTTTGTGCCTGCAGAGCCGGTAAGCTGAGTTTTGTAAAAGCAGCGTTCTGTGCAGCACTGGAAACGGCATAGGATTCCCGAACGCCAGGCAGAGAAATGTTTTCCTTTTTCAGTTCCGCCTCCGAACAGTAAGAACTTCTAAATTTTCTGCGATAGTTCTGTGGCAGCGGACGGACCGGTGCCTGATGCCCTGGCGCTCTGGCATGCTTTATGTTCCGGCACTTGCAGACACCTTTTGGGGCTTCTGTGTTTCTGGCAGCGGCAGACAGTGAGCCCCAAATCCTGGGTATGAGGCAGAAAATTAAGAATTTCTAACTGTTCTCCGGAGTCACAGAAAAAGGAAAAAGTGTCTCTTCCCAGCGTCCGGCTAATATATACTCTGCCAGATGATGAAAGAGCTGCAGAGTCAGAAATGCCAGACGGCCATATACATAGGATATACAGGAGTAATAAAATGTCAGAGAAGCAAAAAATTTTGTTTTCAGATTTAGATGCGACACTGTTAAATGACAGAAAAGAAATTGAAAAAGATACAAGGGCTGCGATTGACAGGATGCTGGCTCAGGGGCATATATTTGTCTCCTGTACCGGGCGTCCGTTTGCGAGTGTCTTAAATGCAGCCAGACAGTCCGGGCTGGACCAAAAAGGGTGTTATATTGTTTCTTACAACGGCGGGGCCATTTATGACCCTTCCTGTGATCAAATGATTTCGTATGCTTCCATTCCGCTGCCGGCTGTGCAGCGGATGTTTGCGGAGGCGCAAAAAGCAGGGCTTTATATTCATACCTACGATAAAATCCGTAACGATATGGTTTTATCCTGGCAGGACGGGCCGCAGCTGCAGGCATATATCGGACATACAAAGCTTCAGTACCAGACCGGTAAAGATGTGCTGGAAAAATTAGAGCATCCTCCTGCTAAAATGATTGTCATCAGTCTGGACAGCCACGAGCGGCTGCGTCAGTTTCAGGAAGAAAATGCCGGATGGGCAGAGGCATATCTGAACAGCTTTTTTTCCTGTGAACAGTATCTGGAATACTGCCCGGCCGGAATTTCAAAAGGCGCGGCAGTGCAAAGGCTGTGTGATTACCTGAATATTCCGGTGGAAGATGCAGTGGCAGCCGGGGATGAGCGCAATGATATTTCCATGATCCGCTCAGCTGGCGTGGGTGCAGCGCCGCGGAATGCGCATCCGGCTGTGAAAGAGTGTGCGGATTATGTGTGTGTCAGAGACCATAATGAAGGGGCAGTAGGGGAGATTATACGGAAGTTTATTTTGAAGGAGTGACTGGCGGTATAGGCTGGCAGAATATGCCGTGGCAAAAAGGCATGTGCAGCAGGTACATGCCTTTTTTGTCTGTCTCTATGCCAGACAGATCTGTGAGATCTCCGTTCGGTTCTGGCAGCATGTGCTTTAGTATTGGAAGTGTTCTGTGGGACTGCTGCTGCAGATTTATTGATTCACAGCAGAAAGGCTGATGCAGAATCCAGGGTATATACTGACAGGAATATCATCGGAAAGAGTGTAATTTGCAGCTGTTTTATTCTGGAAATCGTAAACAGTTACCAGATTTCTTTCATGATCCACGATCCAGTATTCCCGGACTCCTGCAGTCCGGTATTTAAAAAGTTTTGTGTAGTAATCCATAGTACGGCTGCTTGGTGATACAATTTCGATAATCCAGTCCGGGGCACCAGAACAGCCTTTATCTGTGAGTTTGTTATGGTCGCAGATCACACATATATCTGGTTCCACATAATTTAGATCGTCTTTATTCAAAAAAACGGCAAATGGGGCAAAAAATGGCTCACAGTAACCGGCATTTGATTTGATGTAAGTATCTATGGAAGTAAAAAGTTCTCTGGCTATTGTCTGGTGTCTGCGGCTGGGCGGTGCCATATCGTAAATTTGTCCGTCGATGAGTTCCGCGCGTTTTCCTTCCGGCAAAGCATATATATCATCAATGGTATAGAAGATTTCCTGTGCGATAGCTGGCATGATAACACTTCCTTTCTCATTTTTTAAATTGTTTCGCAAAAGGCGGGAGCAGTTCTTTTCAGAGTATTAACGCTGCCGGCAGGCCGGTATAAAAAACAGTCCTGATCAGAATTCTGGCTATACCGTTTTCTGACCAGGACTGTTTTACTTTTTAACTGAAAGCTGCTTTACAATTAAAATTGTTTTTGAAACGTATCATCAGCGTGCATACTCCCGCCGCTTTTCCAGGTGGCAGTAAGCAGTGCCGTATTTTGTATAACCGCTTGCCGAATAAGAAATCTCGTTCGGCTGTGCATCTTCACATGCTTCTTTGAGTATACTTTCAAAATTCTGGGTCTGTCTTTTCTCGCGGCGCTTTTCGTCTTTCTGTTTGGAAGCAGTGTCGCGAAGGCTTGTTACAAAAATCACGTTTTCAATCCGAAATAAACTATTAACATATGCTGCTTTACTCCCCTCCCTGGTTGTAAATTTCAACAGTTGCCACATCATGCGCATTGATGTCTGAGACACTTCCAAAAATCCGTTTTCTTTCGTGCTCTTATTATTAATATCGGCAGATTGGCGGATTTGTTAATAGCAGAAGACAGTTTTCCTAAGTTCCTTAAAAGCCTGCAGATAAGAATAAGGAATGTTCAGATTTCCTTTTCCGGTGCCAAGGCGGATATCAGGTTTATTCGTTCCATGGAAATCGGAACCGCCGCTGACCAAAAGTCCGTATTCTTCTGCCAGTTTACGCATGTTTTGTTCATCTTCCGGCGTGTTTTCGGAATAGACAGCTTCTATGCCGCACATCCCGGCATCTTTCATTTCCTGTATCATCTGTTTTAATTCTTCCGGGGTAAGATTACAAAGCACCGGGTGGGCGAGTACAGCAAGGCCTCCGGCTTCCCGGATCAGCTTTACAGCTTCTACAGGCGTGATTTTAGGCCTCTGGATGTAACAGCAGCAGTTTTCGCCCAGATATTTAGCAAAGGCCGTTTTTGTATCAGGAAGCTGTCCGGTTTCGCACAGATATTTTGAGATGTGGGCACGGGTCAGTACGCTGTCAGGAAATTTTTCTGTAAGCTGGTCCATAGTAATAGAAAACCCTTCTTCCTGAAGCCGCTGAACCATGCGCACATTGCGGGTGTCACGAAAGTTGCGGAATTCTTCCAGCTTTGCTTTCAGTTTTGGGTATTCTTTGGATAGATAGTATCCAAGTACATGGATTTCACGGTCTTTATAATCAGCAGAAATCTCTACGCCTGCAACCAGTTCGATATCCAGTTTTTCAGCTGCTTCGGCAGCTTCTTCAATCCCGTCCATAGTATCATGGTCAGTCAGTGCCATGGCTGCCAGTCCGGCTTTTTTTGCTTCGGCTAAGAGTGCAGAAGGGGAAAATGTACCGTATGAGGCAGCAGAGTGAACGTGCATATCAATCATGCGTGTATCTGTCATAATGATCAAAACTCCTTTTCCGATGACCGTCCGAATTCCGGATGTTATGCCCGAAACCGTCCGGTCATCTTTACATAATGTATAAAACTGCTGTTTATCATATCATAGAAACAGACACAGGGCAAATATAAAGTTTTTGCAGCAGGTTCTGCTTCCGGCATCAGACGGCGAAAAAAAGGTATTGACTTCCAGCTGCAGCTGTGCTATTCTGTAACTGTTGTAAATACAAAGTAGAGTATCCACTCTCACCTTAGCACAAAAGCGTGACTAAGCGTTCATAATGACAATACGGGTTCAGCCAGCTGAATCATGTCTTTTGAAAGTGGATGTTCTGCCTATCCACTTTATTTTTTTGGAGGTGTAAAACCATTAGTGATTTAATGATTAATGAACAGATCCGTGACAGGGAAGTTCGTGTAATTGGTGAAGACGGACAGCAGCTTGGAATCATGTCCGCGAAAGAAGCGATGAAACTTGCGCAGGAGGCAGAACTTGATTTGGTAAAGATTGCTCCGACTGCAAAACCGCCGGTATGCAAAATTATCGATTATGGAAAATACCGTTATGAACTGGCCAGAAAAGAAAAAGAAGCCAGAAAGAAGCAGAAGGTGGTAGAGCTTAAGGAAGTGCGCCTTTCGCCAAATATTGATTCGAATGATTTGAATACCAAAATTAATGCTGCCAGGAAATTTATTTCAAAAGGAAACAAAGTAAAAATAACGCTTCGTTTCCGTGGGCGTGAGATGGCTCACATGCAGTCAAGCAGGCACATTCTGGATGATATCGTGAAGGAGCTTGAAGAGGTAGCAGTAGTGGAAAAGGCGCCAAAAGTCGAAGGACGTGCAATCAGCATGGTGCTGGCAGAAAAAAAATAAAAGATTCACATCGATTAACTTAAGGAGGCCAAGAACAATGCCAAAAATGAAAACAAAAAGAGCAGCCGCTAAACGCTTTAAGGTAACGGGATCAGGGAAACTGAAAAGGAACAAAGCATACCATAGACATATCTTAACAAAGAAATCTCCGAAAACAAAGAGAAACCTTAGGAAAGCAACGACTGTAGATGCATCAAATGTTAAGAACATGAAGCAGATTTTACCATACATTTAAGCAGTAAAGGAGGAAATCAGATATGGCAAGAATAAAAGGCGGCTTAAACGCTAAGAAAAAGCATAAAAAAGTATTAAAATTAGCAAAAGGATACAGAGGAGCGAGATCTAAACAGTACCGTGTAGCAAAACAGTCTGTTATGAGAGCGCTGGCATCTTCTTACAGAGGACGTAAGGAAAGAAAGAGACAGTTCCGCAGCTTATGGATTGCACGTATCAATGCTGCTGCAAGAATGAATGGAATTTCATACAGCAGATTTATGCATGGATTAAAGCTGGCAAATATTGATTTAAACCGTAAGGTATTAGCAGAAATGGCTGTCAATGATGCAGAAGGCTTTGCAAAATTAGCAGAGATTGCAAAAGAAAAAGCAGCTTAAATAAATATTGCCCCCGCTGGCATCAGGCGGTATCAGAAAAGTCTGTTTTTCTGAAATCCGGTGCCGGCGGGGGCTGTTTTGCTGTCTGCAGAAGGACCTGCCGCAATGGCGCAGTGTTTGATCATATTGAGCATGGAACGGACTGCCAGAAAGCTGCAGACAGATAAAAAATAGAAAATGCGGAATGAGGAAGCTGATAAGATGCGGGAATCGTTTGAAAAAAATAAAAAGGGCGTTATCATTATGATTTTTGCAGCTGTATTTGCATGTCTTGGACAGCTGCTATGGAAACTTTCTGTTACAGACGGCGTGCTGTATCTGCTGGCTGGATTCGTGCTGTACGCAGTGGGCGCGCTTTTGATGCTGACTGCGTACCGGTTCGGAAGCGTATCTGTACTGCAGCCGATGCTGAGTACCAATTATGTTTTGAGCGCGGTACTTGGTTTTGCAGTATTAAAAGAACCGATGACAGTACTGAAAGCTGCAGGCATTGTGATTATTACATTTGGTGTTATACTGATTGGCGGAGGAGATGCACAGTCATGATTTATTTTATAATGATTTTATGTATGACATTTATGGGGGCAGCCGCTTCGATTTTTTTGAAAAAGGCTTCCGGGAGCGAGGGTATCCTGCAGCTTTTTACAAATCGGAATTTGTATATTGGCGGATTTTTATATGCAGCAGCTGCAGGAGTCAATATACTTGTACTGCAGTATCTGGATTATTCCGTCGTGCTGCCGCTTACTTCGGTGACTTATATCTGGACCATGATACTTTCTTATAAAATCCTGAAAGAGACAATTACCAGAAAGAAAGTGCTTGGGGTTTTGTGTATTGTAGCAGGGGCGGTGTTTGTAGCGCTTTAGAGCGTGTCTGAAAAATGCGTATCGTAAAAGGTGCTGCACAGTCTGTGGAGAATGGTGTTTCAAACACGCTTTAGATGTATGCGGCATTATTTTTTCTGCTTGTATTCCCGTGGCGGCATGCCTTTTACTTTTTTGAAGGCTTTCGAAAAATAAAGGCTGCTTTCAAAACCGACGGAGTTGGCAATGGCTGTAACAGACAGGCTGGAATGGCGCAGCAGATAACAGGCCTGCTTAATGCGGAACTGGGAAAGGTATTCTTTGGGAGAAAGCTGCAGTACGAGTTCGAAAGACCGGAAGAGATGGCTGCGGCTTAATCCCACATGGTCGGCAATATCTTCGACGGTAATCGGATAGGAATAATTGACTGCAATGAATTCAATTGCTTTTTGGACATAGGTGTGGTAATTGTTCTGCACAGGCGCATGGGTGGCTCCTTTGATAAACAGCGCCAGAGCAGTATACAGCCGTCCGGTCATTTCTACTGCGCTTTCAAAATCTTTTCCGCGGGCTTCATAAATATGAAGCAGCTGGTGCGTGATTTCCCTGCCGTAAGGCGTGCCGGAAACAACTGGATGGGAAGGCGTAAAATCAGTAGCCTTTAAAATAATCGGAGCATCAGATCCGTTAAAGCCTACCCAGGCATATTCCCACGGGTCTTCGGAATCAGCAGTATAAGACGTCTCAGTGCCGGGATAGACTAAAAAAGAATCCCCGGCCGTCAGCATAAAATCTTTCTGTTTTACTTTCAGACAGCCTTTTCCGGATATAATATGATGAATCAGGTAATGGTCGCGCACGCCCGGCCCCCACTGGTAGAGAGGGTCGCATTTCTGATAGCCGACATTGTAAACGGCCAGAGATACCAGTTCTTTTTCCGTTGATTTATAAGAGTTTTTATAGTTTGCATGCATGGCACAGAAATCCTCCCGGAATCATTTGATGACATTTATAAAGATTATAATATGCCGTCTGCCTGAATGCAACAAAATTACATATTTATTATACATTTTTTTCTATACATTTCGGGCATACAGGTTTAAACTAAGTACATCAGAAATGAACAGCCTGATGCCAGACCCGGATTCAGGCAGTAAAGGAAAGGAGAATGAATTTATGGCAGTATTAGTAACAGGCGGAGCAGGGTATATAGGAAGCCATACATGTGTGGAACTTTTAAATGCAGGTTGTGAGGTAGTGGTACTGGATAACCTGAGCAATGCCAGTGAAAAGTCTCTGGAAAGGGTAAAACAGATTACCGGAAAAGATGTAACCTTTTATAAAGGCGACATTTTAGACAGGGAAATTTTAGAAAAGCTGTTTGCAGAAAATACAATTGACAGCTGCATTCACTTTGCAGGCTTAAAGGCAGTAGGCGAATCTGTACAAAAGCCTTGGGAATATTATCATAACAATATTTCCGGGACGCTGACGCTGGTGGATGAGATGCGCCGCCACAACTGCAAAAACATTATTTTCTCGTCTTCTGCAACAGTATACGGCAATCCGGCTCAGATTCCGATTACCGAGGAATGCCCGAAAGGGGAGTGCACGAATCCTTACGGATGGACAAAATCCATGCTGGAACAGGTACTGAGCGATATTCAAAAAGCTGACCCGCAGTGGAATGTAATCCTGCTGCGTTACTTTAATCCGATTGGCGCACATAAGAGCGGCCTGATGGGAGAAAACCCAAATGGAATTCCAAACAATCTGATGCCGTATATTACCCAGGTAGCAGTCGGAAAACTCAAAGAGTTAGGCGTATTTGGCAATGATTACGATACACCGGACGGAACCGGCGTCAGGGATTATATCCATGTTGTCGACCTTGCTGCAGGCCATGTGAAAGCGCTGAAAAAAATTGAGGAACGTGCGGGCCTTTGCATTTATAACCTTGGTACAGGCCATGGATACAGCGTGCTGGATATTGTGAATAACTTTGAAAAAGCAAACGGCGTGAAAATTCCATATGTGATTAAGCCGCGCCGCGCCGGAGACATTGCGACATGTTATTCCAATGCTGACAAGGCAGAAAAAGAACTCGGATGGAAGGCAGAAAACGGAATTTTAGAAATGTGCGAAGATTCCTGGAGATGGCAGAAAAATAATCCAAACGGTTATGAAGAAGCATAGGCCTGTAAATATCCGGATTTAGCATAACAGGGAAAGGCAGTAAAAGTCTGTAACAGTCCGGTTTTCTGTACTGTTACAGACAGCCTGAAAAAAATTTGAAAAAAATTGTAAAAAATACTTGCATTATAGATCATGCTGTGCTATTATAATCTCAGTTCGGGTCCGTTGGTCAAGCGGTCAAGACGCCGCCCTCTCACGGCGGAAACACGGGTTCGATTCCCGTACGGACTGCTAACTAAATAATGTTTAAGGATAATGCCGGGGACATAATTCATTCATGTCTCCGGCATTATTTCTGCAAATGATTATGTGGCTGCAATAGTGACAGTTCAGCGAGATCTGAACTGCTGCCTGCAATTCCCTTTTTTTTCTCGAAATACTTGCATTTTCCACGCGAAAGTGCTATTCTGTAACTAAGAATATGGAAGCTGCGAATTGAGAGTGGACCAAAATCCACTCTCAATTCGCGTTGTGCCGCAAAGAGGAAGCAGCAGGCGGCACACAAAATCTGTGGCTCTGCTTATTTTGAGGAGGTGTAAAGATGTCAAGAAAAGAAGACTATGAACAGAAAACGGAAGGACTGCTCCTGCCGATTTTAGAAAAATACAAATTCGAACTCGTCGATGTGGAATATGTCAAAGAGGGCAGTACATGGTTTCTGCGTGCATATATCGATAAAGAAGGCGGGATTACCGTAAACGACTGCGAAGATGTAGCCAGGGAAATGAATCCGATTCTGGATGAACTAGACTATATTGATGGTTCTTACACCTTTGAAGTCAGTTCGCCAGGACTCGGCAGACCGCTGAAAAAAGAAAAAGATTTTGCCAGAAACCTTGGGAAGGACGTAGAAATCAGAACCTACCGTCCGATTCAGCACGAAAAGGAATTCTATGGAAGACTGAAAGCATATGATAATAAGACGGTTACAATCGTGACAAAAGAGGATGTGGAATTTGCCTTTGAGAAAAGTGATATTGCCCTGATTCGCCAGGCGCTGGATTTCTGAGCACTGCGCTGCACATAGATTAGGAGGATCGTAAAATGAACAATGAATTATATGAAGCTTTGAATATATTGGAAAAAGAAAAAAATATCAGCAAAGATACACTGTTAGAGGCTATTGAAACTTCACTTATTACCGCATGTAAAAATCATTTTGGAAAATCTGATAATATCAGGGTGGATATGAATCCGGAAACCTGCGAATATCATGTGTTTCAGGGAAAAACGGTTGTAGAAGAAATCGAGGATGCGGTTACGGAAATCAGCCTTGCGAATGCGAAGATGATTAACAGCCGCTATGAGCTGGGCGACACAGTGAATATAGAAATAAAATCAAAAGAATTTGGCCGTATTGCGACTCAGAATGCCAAAAACGTGATTTTACAAAAAATCCGGGAGGAAGAACGCAAAATACTGTGTGATGAATATTACAGCAAAGAAAAAGATATTGTCACAGGCATTGTACAGCGGTATGTGGGCAGAAATGTCAGCATTAACCTGGGCAAAGTAGACGCTATGCTGACAGAAAACGAACAGGTCAGGGGAGAAGTATTCCAGCCGACAGAAAGAATCAAGCTGTATATACTGGAAGTCAAGTCTACATCCAAAGGACCCAAAATTCTGGTATCCAGAACGCATCCGGAACTTGTAAAGCGGCTGTTTGAATCGGAAGTTGCCGAAGTAAAAAGCGGGATTGTGGAAATTAAAAGCATTGCAAGGGAGGCCGGAAGCCGGACGAAGATTGCAGTGCATTCCAATGACCCGAATGTAGATGCAGTCGGCGCCTGTGTCGGCATGAACGGTGCCAGAGTCAATGCCATTGTCAATGAACTGCGCGGAGAAAAAATCGATATCATTACATGGAATGATAATCCTGCCATGCTGATTGAGAATGCATTAAGCCCTGCAAAAGTCATTTCCGTCATTGCAGATGCAGAAGAAAAGAGCGCGAAAGTGGTAGTACCGGATTACCAGCTGTCTCTTGCAATTGGAAAAGAAGGGCAGAATGCCAGACTTGCGGCAAGGCTTACGGGATTTAAAATCGATATTAAAAGTGAAACACAGGCCAGGGAAGCCGGGGATTTCTTTGACTATGAAAATGACTATGAAGATGCCGATGAATATGAGGATTATGCAGAAGAAGGGTTTGATTCTTATCTGGAAGACGAATCATATGAAGAAGGCACACAAGGGGCTGGCGAATCGTATGAGGAAGACGGATACGATGGGGAATCCTATCCGACAGATGAACACGCAGAACATCCATATGATGGTGACGGGGAGTATGAAGACGGTTTCTATGACGAAAGTACACATCCGGCAGATGAACCGTATACAGAAGGCACAGCTGGTGCAGACGGATTATCTGACGAAGCATATAAAGACAGGGAATCTGCAGATGAATTATATCAGGAAGACGCAGACACAGCTTTAGAAAACGGCATAAACGGGGAAGCATTTTCTGACAGCAGCACAGAAAAATCTGACGGCTATTCAGATGCATACAGTCTGGAATCCAGCTCCGGCAGCCTGGAAGATGAAGAAGAAGGTGTAAACGAGTGAAAACAAAAAAGATACCTTCCAGAATATGTGTAGGATGCAGGCAGGCGAAAGAAAAAAGGGACCTGGTGCGCGTTGTGAAAAATGCAGAGAATGAGATCAGTATAGATGTGACTGGAAGAAAGAACGGACGGGGAGCTTATATCTGTAAAAACACAGAATGTCTGCGAAAGGCAGTGAAATCAAAAGGACTGGAACGTTCTTTGAAAATACCGGTTCCAGAGGAAGTGATTACATTATTAGAAAAGGAGATGATTGCGGTTGAAGCCAGATAAAGTATTATCTATGATTGGAATAGCTGCCCGGGGCGGGAATGTGCAAAGCGGCGAGTTTTCAGCAGAAAAAGCCATAAAAAGCGGGAAGGCTTATCTGGCAGTTATTGCAGCGGATGCGTCGGAGAATACGAAAAAGCATTTCAGGGATATGTGTGCCTACCGGGATATCCCGTATGTGGAATATGCGGATAAAGACCAGCTTGGCAATAGCATTGGAAAAAAACACCGGGCATCGCTGGCAGTTACAGATGAACATCTGGCAGAGGCAGTTATGAATAAGTTAACACAGGCAGGACAACTGAATAATGGAGGTAATAGATAGCATATGGCAAAACAGAAAATACACGAACTCGCTAAAGAGTTAAAGATAGCAAGCAAAGTAATTGTAGATTATATGAATAAAAAAGCAAAAGATAAGAAATATACATCGAACAATGCCATTGAGGCAGATGAGGCCGAAGACATCAGGGCCAACCTGGAAACACTGGCAAAAGCAGACGCCAGACTCAAAGAATCATCCCAGGCATCTGATAAAGATGCAAAACGTCCGGCCAAAAATGCAGCGCCAAAACAGACAGATGCAAAAGGCGGACAGAAGGAAGGAAAAGAATCCAAAGAGGGAAAGGAAGGAGAAAACCGGCCTAAGAAAAAAGCAAGCATTACTGCAGTATTTAATGCACAGTACAGCAAACAGAACCGCAGGCAGAATGCAAACGGCCAGAGAAATAAACCTTCCGGCGAACGTACAGAGCGCGGCCCGCGCGGTGTAAAACCGGCAGAAAAACCGCATATACCAATCCGGCCGAATGCCGACAGGCCAAACTATGACAGGGCTTCCGCACATGTTCCGGATGATGAGATTGTAAAACCGGCAGACCGCGTGGAAAGGTCAGAACGTCCAGACAGAAACGACCGCGTGGAAAGATCAGAGCGTCCGGATAGAAACGAACGCACAGATAAAAACGTACGCGGTGACAGAAGCGAACGTCCGGACAGACCAGAACGCGGTGACAGAAGCGAACGCACAGAAAAGAACGAAAGATATGGAAACGGACAAAACCGCACGCATCAGGGAAGACAGCAGTCAGACCGGGGCGGTGTACGCGCTATGGGAAGCCAGAGAACACCAGGAGGCGCAGGACGCATGAACGGCGGCGGTGCAAGATCAGACCGCAGCCAGAATGACAGAGGTGGTAAGAATGCGGGATTTGAGCAAAAAGGCGAGAAAAATAATCAGAATAATCGAACGAATTCCGGTAATAATTATGGTGATAAAAACGGCAGCAGAGTCGGTTCGAATCGCCAGAAGGAATTTAAAGGCAGATTAGACCAAAACGGCACAAGATTCCACAAAGAGACAGCAAAAGCTGCACCGGAAGAGCTGCAGAAAGAAAGCCGTGATAACAGAAGCCGTGATAACGGACGTAAAAAGAACGGCGGAAATAAAGAGTACGACAAGCTGGGCGGAAAAAGACAGGAACGCTATGTAAATCTGGAAAAAACAAGCGGGCATAAAAAGAAAAACCAGCAGCCGGTACAGCCAGCGCAGAAAGAAGAAGAGGCAATCCGCTCCATTACGCTGCCAGAGCATATGACAATCCGCGAACTGGCAGATAAAATGAAAGTACAGCCTTCTGTTATCGTTAAAAAACTGTTTTTAAAAGGTACAATGGTTACGGTAAACCAGGAAATTGACTATGAACATGCAGAGGAAATTGCACTGGAATTTAACTGCATTGCAGAACCGGAAGAAAAGATTGATGTCATCGCAGAACTCTTAAAAGAAGAGGAAGAAGACGAAAGCAGGATGGTATCCCGTCCGCCGGTAGTCTGCGTTATGGGCCATGTAGACCACGGTAAAACATCGCTTCTGGATGCAATCCGCCATACAAGGGTAACAGACAAAGAAGCCGGCGGCATTACACAGGCAATCGGCGCATATATGGTAAAATGCAACGGCGAAAATATCACATTTTTAGATACGCCTGGACATGAAGCTTTTACGGCAATGCGTATGCGCGGCGCGAATTCTACGGATATTGCAATTCTTGTAGTTGCTGCTGACGACGGTGTGATGCCTCAGACTGTAGAAGCTATTAACCATGCCAAAGCGGCAGGGATTGAAATTATTGTAGCAGTCAATAAAATTGATAAGCCGAATGCAAATATAGAGCGTGTAAAGCAGGAACTTTCAGAGCATGAGCTGATTCCGGAAGACTGGGGCGGCAGCACGATTTTTGTACCGGTATCTGCCCATACGAAAGAGGGGATCGAGCAGCTATTAGAAATGATTCTTCTTACAGCAGAAGTACTGGAACTGAAAGCAAATCCAAAACGGAATGCCCGCGGTGTTGTCATTGAGGCAAAACTGGATAAAGGACGCGGTGCGGTAGCTACCGTGCTTGTGCAAAAAGGAACATTAAAAATCGGCCAGCCGATTGCCTGCGGAAGCAGTTACGGAAAAGTAAGGGCTATGATTGATGATAAGGGCCGCAGTGTCAAAGACGCAAAGCCGTCTATGCCGGTGGAGATTTTAGGACTGAGCAGCGTGCCGGATGCCGGAGAGACTTTTGTAGTATGCGAGTCAGAAAAAGAAGCCAGAAATTTTGCAGAGACTTATATTTCAGAAAGCAAAGAAAAACTGCTTGAGGAAACAAGGTCACGCATGTCCCTGGATGATTTGTTCTCGCAGATTCAGTCAGGCAATGTAAAAGAACTGAATATCATTGTAAAAGCAGATGTACAGGGTTCGGTGGAGGCTGTAAAACAGAGTCTTTTGAAGCTGTCTAATGAAGAAGTGGTCGTTAAAATTATCCACGGAGGCGTAGGCGCTGTCAATGAATCGGATGTAAACCTGGCGCTTGCTTCAAACGCAATTATTATCGGATTTAATGTCCGTCCGGACCCGGTAGCGAAAGCGACATCCGAACGCGAAGGCGTAGATATCCGCCTATACAAAGTAATTTACAATGCCATCGAAGATGTATCTGCTGCCATGAAAGGCATGCTTGACCCGATTTTTGAAGAAAAAGTCATCGGCCATGCAGAAGTGCGCCAGGTATTCAAATCTTCCGGTGTTGGAAATATTGCAGGTTCTTATATACTGGATGGTGTATTTGAGAGAGGCTGCAAGTGCCGCATTACAAGAGACGGAGAACAGCTTTTCGACGGAGCGCTGGCATCCTTAAAACGTTTTAAGGACGATGTGAAGGAAGTTAAGAGCGGATATGAATGCGGGCTTGTATTTGAAGGCTTTCATGATATTGCAGAGTCTGACCAGATTGAAGCTTATAAAATGGTTGAAGTGCCGCGCTGATGATGTGCGTGCATGACATCATTTTTCCGGGTTTTCTGCATGCGAAACAGACAGCAGGAGTATAAAATATGAGAAAAAACAGCATAAAAAATATACGCATCAATGAAGAAGTATTAAGATATCTCAGCGAAATCATTCGCAGTGAAATTAAAGATCCGCGCATCAATCCTATGACGAGTGTGGTTTCCGTGGAAGTTGCACCGGACTTAAAGACCTGCAAAGCTTATATCAGCGTACTTGGAGATGTACAGTCCCAGAAAGACACGCTTACGGGATTGAGAAACGCAGAAGGATATATCAGGCGCAGCCTGGCAAAAAATTTAAATCTGCGCAATACGCCTCAGATTACCTTTATTATAGACCAGTCGATTGAATACGGCGTGCATATGTCGCATTTAATCGATGAGGTTAACAAAAATCTATAAAATCCTATAAGCCGGCAGAGTCAGTAAAGATTGATGTTAAAAGGGCAGTGAAAAGAGAGGGTAACCGTGAAAAGCATGGAAGAGCAGCTTACAGGAGTACGCAGCGCAGCCATTGCCGGTCATATCAGGCCGGATGGCGACTGCGCAGGCTCCTGTCTGGCCACCTATAATTATATAAAAGAATACCACCCGCAGATTGAAGCGGCCGTCTACCTGGAGCCGATTCCAAATAAATTTAAATTTCTGGCACGCAGTGGGGAAATTATCAGTGATTCGGATTTTGAAAAAGACTATGACCTTTTGATTGTGCAGGACTGCGGCGATGCAGCACGGCTTGGAAAAGCCGCAAAACTGACAGACCATGCAAAAAAAGTCATCTGCATTGACCACCATATCAGCAACACCGGATTTGGCGATGAGCAGTATATTTTTCCAAATGCCAGTTCCACTTCAGAACTTATTTTTGACCTGCTGCCAAAAGAGCGCATTACAAAACAGATTGCTGAATGCATTTATACAGGCATTTTAAATGATACAGGTATGTTCCAGTATTCCTGTACATCCTCAAAGACAATGCGTACAGCTGGATTTTTAATGGATCTGGGAATTGATTTTTCTGAGATTGCAGATAAGACGTTTGTACAAAAGACTTATGAACAGAATCTGATTCTGGCAAGAGCCATAGAAAAAAGCAGCCTGCATCTGAACGGCTCCTGCATTTCCACAGTCATTACACGAAAAGACATGGAAGAATGCGGCGTGCTGCCGAAGCATTTGGACGGCATTGTTTCACAGCTGCGCTCTACCAAAGGCGTAGAAGCTGCCGTATTTTTTTACCAGAAAGACGACGGAAAATACAAAATCAGTCTGCGTGCAGCTTCAGATGCTGTCAATATGGCTCAGATAGCCATGCATTACGGCGGCGGCGGACATATACGTGCAGCCGGGGCGTCTACAGACATGGAGCCGCAGGAATGTCTGAAAGAAATACTGGGGCTGATAGAGGCATCTGCTGCTAAAGAGAGCAAAGCGGAAGACTGAGCGGGCCTGCAGGCAGACAGTCAGAACCGTTTATGGTAAAAAACTGGAAGACGAGACTGGGAATGCACAGACGCAGGCATTCTGGAGAGAGTTTATGAATGGCATTTTAAACGTTTATAAGGAGAAGGGATTTACATCACATGATGTGGTGGCAAAACTGCGGGGGATGCTGCATCAGAAGAAAATCGGGCATACAGGAACCCTTGACCCGGATGCGCAGGGGGTGCTTCCGGTCTGTCTGGGATCTGCCACGAAGGTATGCGGCCTGTTAACTGATAAAGACAAAGTATATGAGGCAGTTTTACTGCTTGGGACGCAGACAGATACACAGGATATAAGCGGATTGGTTTTAAAACAGATGAACGTAAACTGTACAGAGAATGAAATAAGAGAAGCTGTCCTGAGTTTTCAAGGGGAATATGACCAGATACCGCCGATGTATTCTGCATTAAAAGTAAACGGTAAAAAACTATGCGACCTGGCAAGAGCCGGAGTTTCCGTCGAGCGCAGGCCAAGGCAGGTACAGATTTATGAAATCGAAATTCAAAAAATCAGCCTTCCCAGGGTCTGGATGCGTGTGCACTGTTCGAAAGGCACTTATATTCGGACGCTGTGCCATGATATCGGGCAGAAACTTGGCTGCGGCGGATGCATGGAAGAACTGCTGCGCACAAAGGTCAGTATTTTTGATATCGCACAGTCCATGAAGCTGTCGCAGATACAGACACTTTCAGATGAAAACAGGCTTTCAGAAATACTGATGCCGCCTGACAGGCTGTTTACGGAATATCCGAAAGCCGCTGTTACACCGGAATTTGAAAAAATGCTCCGAAACGGCAACCGTCTGCCAGAAAAAGCTCTGACAGCAGTATCCGAAAGCCGGATGTTTCGCGTGTATCTGAACAATGAATTTTGGGGGATTTATGCGCTGGATCATAAAAACAGGGATTATAAGCCGGTGAAAATATTTGGACAGGGGAATGAAGGGCAATGAGATACGTGAGAGATTTTGAAAATATACAGCTTACAGAACCTACCGTTTTGTCTCTTGGAAAATTCGACGGACTGCACCGCGGCCACGAGCTGCTGATGGACTCGGTATTTGAGAAAGCATCTGAAGGCCTCAAGACGGTTGTATTTACCTTCGATATTCCGCCGAAACAGCCGTCTTTACACGATCAGAAAGTTATTACAACAAATGAGGAAAAGCAGCAGCTTTTTTTACAGAAGGGGCTGGATTATCTGATTGAATGCCCGTTTACGGAAAAAATAAAGCATATGCAGGCAGAGAAGTTTATTGAAGAAATGGTACGCCGCCTGAAGGTTAAATGGGTGATTGCGGGCACGGATTTTTGCTTTGGACATAACCGCAGGGGAGACTATCATATGCTGCAGCAGTATGCAGACGTTTATGGATATCAGGTCCGGGTAGTTCAGAAAATGCAGTACCAGGGACGCGATATCAGCAGCACTTATATTCGTGAGGAACTGTCAAAAGGCAGGATCAGTCTGGCGAACGAGCTGTTAGGATATGCCTATTTTATCCAGGGAAAGATTACACACGGCAACCAGATCGGCCGCACCATTGGATTTCCGACAATCAATATCCTTCCGCCGGAAAACAAACTCCTTCCGCCGTATGGTGTTTATGTATCCCGGATCGAGATTGACGGACAGTGTTATAACGGTATTACAAATATCGGGAAAAAGCCTACGATTGACGGAGACAGCCCGGCAGGGGCAGAAACTTATATTTATGATTTTCACAGGGATGTTTATGAAAAAGAGGCAAGGGTAAGCATCCTTGCATTTGTGCGTCCGGAAATGAAATTTGACGGGATAGACAGTCTGAGGGGACAGCTGGAGAAAGATATTTTGTATGGAAGAAATTATTTTGCGGGAGTTATGCGTGAATGAGCGTTCAGGAGGAATACTTTAAAGAATTTTTAAAACAGGCTGGAAAAATTGAGTCGGAATACAGCGGTATTGAGGCAGAAAATGATGAAAAGCCCAACGAAGCGCAGGAGCCGTATGAAATTCAAAATATCCGCATAGACCAGAAAATAATCTCTGTTTTTCAGGCAGAACACTGGATTATGGAAGGAAAACTAAATCTGTTTCCAGAATATCATCGGAATATGGTGTGGGATGACGGACGTAAAAGCGCGCTGATTGAATCACTGCTGCTGCGTATTCCAATCCCTTCTTTTTACCTGGAGGAGGACAGTGAGGGAAAGCTGAATATGATAGACGGCATGCAGCGTCTGTCTGCCATTCATTCTTGCAGGGTGTGAGGAATTTTCCATGGCTGTGCAGCGGAAAGTAAATGATGTACGTATGGGGGCACAGGAACTCTGTCTGCAGTTTCTGGCTGTCTGGCATTTTTATGACTGGAATACAGGAGAGTTTGGAACGTATCCCGGGCTTATGAAAATGATGGATCAGACCATACTGGATTTAAATGAAATGCCACAGCAGGTTTTAAAAGATTTATGCCGGCAGTTTCGTTTTGTGGATGTTTCCAGTGCTCTGGGAGTTGAGGCTGGCAACCCCAAAGCACTTGTTTCCCAGAACCGGATAGAAACAGCGCAGGGAGAAGACTTTTTTATAGATTACCCGAACGCCGGGGCGGAGAAACTTTTTCCTTTTTCTGTTCCGCCTGCAAACAGTAAGAAATTCTAAATTTTCTGCGATAGTTCTGTGGCTGCGGACGGACCGG
>CAJTVR010000071.1 GCA_910580075.1 uncultured Eubacterium sp.
TTCGCAGGCGGAACAGAAAAAGGAAAACATTTCTCTGCCTGGCGTTCGGGAATCCTATATCATTTCCGAAGATACCCGGGGCTGACAGAATAAATCATTGCAGTTCAGGATAATTTTACTGAAAATAAGCCACTCCAGACTCAAACAGCTGCATATCCTGTTCCCCGTAAATATTCACTGCCACAGCATCCCCGCGCCGTTCGGAGTGTGCCATTTTTCCGAATACGCGTCCGTCCGGGCTGGTAATTCCTTCAATGGCCATATAAGATCCGTTCACGTTCCATTCTTCATCCATAGTCGGAACTCCGGCCTCGCTGACATACTGGGTAGCGGCCTGGCCGTTTGCAAACAGCCTGTCCAGCCATTCCTTCCCAGCGACAAAACGTCCCTCTCCATGGGAAGCCGGATTTACATAAATGCCTCCAAGCCTTGCCTTGGCCAGCCACGGACTCTTGTTGGACACGACTTTTGTATAGACCATTTTTGAAACATGCCGCCCGATGGTATTGTACGTAAGTGTCGGTGAATCTGCTTTCTGCTCGGTAATCTCTCCGTAAGGCAGAAGGCCGAGTTTGATCAGCGCCTGGAATCCGTTGCAGATGCCCAGAACCAGACCGTCTCTTTCATTTAACAGTTGCATCACAGCTTCTTTTACACGTTCGCTGCGGAATGCATTCGCGAAAAACTTTGCAGAACCTTCCGGCTCATCGCCTGCAGAAAAGCCGCCCGGGAACATCAGGATCTGGGATTTTTGTATTGCCTTTTCAAACTCGGCTGCCGAATCGCGGATGTCTGCGCTGTCTAAGTTTTTAAATACTCTGATTATGACGTCGGCACCGGCCCGTTCGAATGCCTTTGCTGAGTCATATTCGCAGTTTGTGCCTGGAAATACCGGAATAAAAACTGACGGTTTTGCTACGCGGTTTTTGCAGACATATATGCTGTCTGCACGGTAAACGCCTGTTGCGATTGTTTCTTTTGAAGGATCTGCACAGGTCGGAAATACCTTTTCCAGCGTCCCTGTCCATGCGCTTACTGCTTCATCCATTGAAATTGTAACATCGCCGTAGCTAAAGACTCCGGCCTTATTTACCTCGCCAATCAGAGCAAATGACTGGTCCAGTCCTTTTTCCTTCAGTACGCCCTGAATCTCATCCAGTGCTGCTGCACCTTCGTCCGACTGGCCGTCCTGTGCTTTTTTTGCCGGGATTTCTGCAATCAGGCTGCCAAAGCCCGGTGCAAATAAGGCTTCCTTTGACAGTGCATCCGTATCCAGCGTAACTCCCAGCCTGTTGCCAAACGCCATCTTGCTGGCAGCGGCTGCGATGCCTTTGCCATCCAGCGCATAGGCAGAAAGAATGATGCCTTTGCGCATGCATTCATGCACGGCGTCATATAACTTTTTCACCTGAGTGTATACCGGCAGGTCGTATTCGTCTGTTTCTATAGAAAATTTCACCAGCTTATTTCCGGCTGCTTTTAATTCCGGTGTAATGATATCCTGCTGTTTTGCTACATCCACAGCAAATGATACAAGCGTCGGAGGCACATCGATTTCGTTAAATGTCCCGGACATGGAATCTTTTCCGCCAATCGACGGCAGACCGAACCCAATCTGTGCCGCATAAGCGCCTAACAGGGCCGTAAACGGCTGGCTCCACCTGGACGGATCTTCACTCATCCTGCGGAAATATTCCTGGAACGTAAATCTGACTTTTTTATAATCGCCGCCGGATGCTGTAATCCTGGCTAAGGATTCCAAAACAGCATATACGGCTCCATGATACGGCGACCAGCTCGATAAATACGGGTCAAATCCGTATGCCATCAAAGTAACTGTATCTGTCTTTCCTTTCAGTACCGGAAGTTTTGCCGCCATAGCCTGCGTTTCTGTCATCTGGGTGCGTCCGCCATACGGCATCAGCACACTGCCCGCCCCAATGGAGCTGTCAAACATTTCCACAAGCCCTTTTTGCGAACAGACATTTAAATCCCTGAGCGTATCCAGCCAGGCCGCTTTTATATCGTCTGCGTTAAGATCCTTCTGCACGTTTTCGATTTCCAGTTTCCGGAAGAAATTGTCTTCCTTCGACGGAATGTCTGCGGCTACTGCTGCAGTCTGGTGCGCGCCGTTTGTATTTAAGAACGCCCTGGAAATATTTACAATTTCCCTGCCCCTCCATACAAGTACCAGCCTCGGCTCTTTTGTCACTTCAGCTACGGTAACGGCTTCTAAGTTTTCTTCTTTTGCATAAGCTAAAAACTGTGTTACATCATCCGGTGCAATCACACATGCCATGCGTTCCTGTGATTCTGAAATTGCAATTTCCGTCCCGTCGAGTCCGGCATATTTTTTAGGCACTTTGTCGAGTTCCACGCGAAGGCCGTCTGCCAGCTCTCCAATGGCTACCGATACACCGCCTGCGCCAAAATCATTACATTTTTTAATAATACGGGATACTTCCGGCCTGCGGAACAGACGCTGGAGTTTGCGTTCTGTCGGTGCATTTCCTTTCTGCACTTCTGCGCCGCAGGTGTCGATTGATTTTGTCGTATGCGCTTTGGAAGAACCTGTCGCACCGCCGCAGCCGTCACGTCCGGTCCGTCCGCCTAGCAGTACGATAATATCGCCCGGGTCAGAGTTCAGGCGCCGGACTGCCGCTCTTGGCGCTGCGCCCATGACTGCTCCGATTTCCATGCGCTTTGCCACATAATCCGGGTGATAAATTTCTTTGACATATCCGGTCGCAAGTCCGATCTGATTGCCATAAGAAGAGTATCCTTTTGCCGCTCCTCTGGTCAGATTTTTCTGCGGCAGCTTGCCTGAGAGTGTTTCACCGACTGGAAGCGTCGGATCTGCAGCTCCCGTTACGCGCATCGCCTGATACACATACGTACGGCCGGAAAGCGGGTCGCGGATCGCACCGCCAAGGCAGGTAGCCGCACCGCCGAACGGCTCGATTTCCGTCGGATGATTATGTGTTTCATTTTTAAAATTAATGAGCCATTCCTCCGTCTGGCCGTCAATTTCCACCGGAACCACAATGGAACAGGCATTAATCTCGTCAGATTCTTCCTGGTCATCCAGCTTTCCTTCTTTTTTCAGCCGTTTCATCGCCATCAGCGCTAAATCCATCAGGCAGACAAACTTATCGCTGCGGCCCTCATACAGATTTTCAAATGTACGCAGATAATCCTGGTATGATTCCTCAATCGGCTTACGGTAATAACCGTCTGCAAACTTTACGTCCGTAAGTTCTGTCAGAAACGTCGTATGGCGGCAGTGATCCGACCAGTAAGTATCCAGCACCCTTATTTCCGTCACAGAAGGGTCTTTTTTTTCTTCTTTTTTAAAATAATTCTGTATATGCACAAAATCCTGAAACGTCATTGCCAGATTTAAAGAATCATACAGATTACGCAGGTCATGTTCTGCCATGCTGCAGAATCCGTCAAAAATAAGGACATCCGACGGCTCTTCAAAATCCTGAATCAGCGTTTCCGGTTTTTCTGTGCCTGTTTCCCTTGAATCCACCGGATTGATACAGTGTTTTTTTACGGCTTCTAATTCGCTGTCACTGATTGTTCCGGAAATGACGTAGGTAACAGCTGTGCGGATGACCGGATCTTCCCTGCTGTCCAAAAGCCGGATGCACTGCTGTGCAGAATCTGCCCTCTGGTCAAACTGTCCCGGCAGATATTCTACCGAAAATACCCGGCCTCCCGCATCGTCAAATGTCTCTTCATACAGGTCATCGACTGGCGGTTCTGAAAAAACGGTAATTTTTGCTTTTTCAAATATCTCATCTGAAATATTTTCTACATCATAGCGGATAAGCTCCCGCACATCTGTGACGCCTGATATACCAAGATAATACCTGATTTCATGTTTCAATGACTTTGCTGCCACCGCAAAAGCCGGTTTCTTTTCGGCAAATACGCGTCTCACGTTTCCCATTCTGTTTTCCTCCTAAATTCTGGCCACAGCCTTTATGCCGGTGAAGTCTTTTGTCCAAACCCGGATATAAAGAAAGTATACCGCATTCTGATTGCTTTTTCCATAGTTCTTTGGTACAATTCTATATAAATATATCAATTATGGCATGTAACAGCGCATTCCGGCCAAACTGTTACAGGTAAAAAACACCCCGGCTTTGCGGGCAGAGAAGCCGGTGCATGAAATTTGCCGTTTTGATGCTTTCATCCGTTAAAGTATATGCAGCCATCCTGTATCCAGAGCGCTCTGCGCCTGCCAG
Source organism: uncultured Eubacterium sp. (assembly GCA_910580075.1). Classification (GTDB taxonomy): domain Bacteria; phylum Bacillota; class Clostridia; order Lachnospirales; family Lachnospiraceae; genus Eubacterium_J. The sequence continues at coordinate 4,257 of CAJTVR010000071.1, forward strand.
CAGGATACAGATGCCAAACATAAAACCGGAGGAAATATACCTTGATTCATATCTTGATCGCCGAAGACGAAAAACCTATCTCCAATCTGATCCGCTTAAGCCTTAAAAATGCGGGCTATCTGTGCGACTGCGCTTTTAACGGCACGCAGGCTGCGGACATGATCGAAAAAACCTGTTACGACCTGATTCTTCTGGATATCATGCTTCCGGATGTGGACGGATATGAACTGATGGAATATATACGGCCGATGGGAATACCTGTCATTTTTATAACAGCTAAAAATTCTGTCACAGATAAGGTAAAAGGTCTTCGCATGGGCGCCGAAGATTACATTGTAAAACCGTTTGAAATTATAGAACTGCTCGCCCGCATCGATGTTGTGCTGCGGCGTTATAATAAAACAGAAGAGGTCATCTGTGCTGCCGGGCTTGTTATTGATATGAAATCCAGAAAAGTAACCAGGGACGCTCATCCGATTGCCCTGACGCCAAAAGAATACGAACTGCTGCTGTTGTTTGTACAAAATCCAAACACTGCGCTTTACCGTGAGACGATTTATGAACGCATCTGGGAAAAAGAATTTGTCTACGGAAGCAAGACTGTAGACCTTCATATCCAGAGGCTGCGCCGGAAAGCACATTTAGAAAAAGAACTGCTTGCCGTCAATAAAATCGGCTACCGCCTTGAGGTGAAAGAATGAAATTCCGTTTAAAAACAACCTGCTGCATGCTGACCCTTATGGCTTTGTTTTTCGGAGCAGGAGGCAGCGCACTGATTTCAGTCACATTTCAAAACTCCCTGCTGCAGGAAAAAAGAGCTGCCCAGGAATCTTACCGGATGATTTTAAACACACTGCAGGTAGTTAACAGCATGGACAGCTGGAGTGATGAAAAAGATATTTCTGAAACACTTGAACAGCTTTCTGCACAGGACGCTTTCGGAGCGGCGCTGCAGCTTCATTCCGAAACAAAAACGCTGTATTCCAAAGGACCTGCAGCTGCGCACTTTGTAAACCTTACCGGACAGACAGATACCACACACCTTGCCTGTACGATTTTTTCAACGCCGGAGGCTTACTATTATCTGCAGCTTTCCGGTTCTTTTTATATTGACAAAGATATTTATTACCTGGATGCTGCCTATAATATTTCTTCAATTTATGAAACCAGGCGCCAGCAGCAGGAGATTTATCAGTATATTTTCATCATACTGTTAGCGGCCTGCGCCTGCTTTTCTTATATTCTTGCATTCTTCCTGACAAGGCCGCTTGCACGCCTGTCGAAAGCTTCGCGGGAAATTGCCTGCGGCAACTATGATTACCGCAGCAATATTAAAAGCAATGATGAAATCGGCGCTGTTTCCAGGGATTTTGACCTGATGGCAGATCATCTGCAAAACAGCATTGAAGAACTGCGCGAAGCCATGGACCGGCAGAACCAGTTTATCGGAAATTTTACACATGAACTAAAAACACCTATGACTTCCATTATCGGGTACGCCGACCTGTTACGCGGCCAGACGCTGGCAAAGGAAGATGAAGCAGAAGCTGCTGAATATATCTTTTCGGAAGGAAAACGCTTAGAGCGCCTGTCTTTAAAACTTCTGGATATTTTTGTATCCAAACAGGATGCCTGGACGCTGACAAAAGCCTCCCCGGCCAAAATCATAACAGCTCTGACCGGATACTTAAAGCACGGACTGCTTTTGGAACACATTGAGCTGGATTGTAACTGCGAAGAAGGCTACTGCCAGCTGGATACTGATTTTTTCGGTTCCCTGCTTGTAAACCTGATTGAAAATGCCAGAAAAGCACTGCCTGACGGCGGACAGATTTCCGTACATTCCGCCATGACCAGCGACGGATGCCGCATCCAGGTAAAGGACAACGGCAAAGGAATCCCGGAAGAATCTATTACACATATTACAGAGGCTTTTTACCGTGTGGATAAGTCCCGTTCACGGGCACAGGGCGGCGCGGGCCTCGGGCTTACACTCTGTGCAGAAATAGCCAGAATGCATAACGGCACGATTTCTTTCCAAAGCAGTGAAGGCATGGGCACGCTTGTTACTGTAGAACTAAAAGGAGGCCTGGCTTGAAAAAAATACTGATTACCTGTTTTTATCTGTTAATAACCGCTGCCATTTCTGCTTCCGGCTTCCTGCTTCCGGCTGTTATATCCGATTACCAGGATAAACAGATTTTTGCAAAAATCGACCATACATCCATGGAGCCTTTGGAACTTACTTACAGCTCCAGTCTGTATGACACGCTGCGCCTGCTATCGGAAGGCCATTACTACGTAGATTATCCTCTGACAGGCAGCAGCCGTACCTCAGATGAAGTGTATGATATCGTGCTCCGGCTCATCGGGCAGTTTGAAGATTACGGCATTATCCTGTCAGATTCCGGATATACCGTTACCAACCATACAATCACTCTGCAGCTTGCCATAGCCTCTGATAACAACCGTTATACAGATGCTTTCGGCACCGCACAGGAAAGCGGATTTTATACAGGCGAAGAATCCGGCAGCACAAAATCAGATGCTTCCTCTGATATCACAACTGCTGTCGTCTGGGCATGTTCTGTGTATTTTGTATCCGGCTACTGGATGAATTTCTGGATCGACGACAAAAGCGGAAGCGCTGTGGCCTTTTCGATGTATACAGGCCAGTCTGTGCTGTCAGATTCTTTGAATGATTCGAATCTGGATTTATTTGTAAACAGGCTTACCAGCTTTTTGCAAAATTATTATGGACTGCCCGCAGAATCCCTGCCTGTATCCGTGATTCATTCAGCGAATCCTCTGTTTGACAAAGAGGTTATTCCAGCAGAGGCCAGTTATACCATACAGCTGAAAGAAGATTCCGGCAAGCTGATTCATATGCCCCTTCGTATACACCCTGAATACATGATACTGAATTAAAAATACAAACGATGCCGTACAGATGCCAGAAAAATGCATTTTATTTGTTTTGGCATGTTATGCTTATCCTAATCATACGGCTCCTATACAACGAAAGCGAGGCCCTGCAAATGAACGCACGAAAAAATGATCCACACAATACACCCGCCCTTTCCAAACACCGCAGACGACGGAAAAGATGCAGACATCCGCTATTCATAAAATCTGTTCTCAGTATCTTTACATTTACTGTGACACTGGCGGCTGCTTCGAGACTGCCATACTTAAAATCCAGTCACCTGCTGCAGTCCCTGGCGCGCAGTCCGCAGCAGATATTGAAAAGTGCAGGCAAAGCTGCGCTTTTTTCCTGGGATAACACCAAAAATACTGCTTCAGGAAACCCTGATCCAGCTTATGAAAAACAGCCATCAGATACGGATGGCTCTAAACCCGCAGACACTGCCGGCGGAAATGAAGGCCATACATCAGATGCTTCCGGCCAGACAGCTGCTTTTGACTCTGATTTCTATCCGGATCGGGATTTGAATGCAGATCATGATTTACATACGGATAACAGTTTTAAATCTGAGAATGATGTTCATTCCGGTCATGGTTCTAATTCCAGTAACGGAGTTTATTCCGGTAACAGTTTTCATTCAGACAATGGTGTTCATTCCAGTCAGGACAAGAATGCCGCCAAAAGTTCCGGTACTGATAAAAATACTTCAGGTTCTAATAACCATGCGGATGACAATGAAAATACATATAAGGAAAGCGAAAAAAACACTGTTTCAGACTCAGGGAAAAAGTACTTTTCTTCTGACAGCCCGGACAGTGCTGAAAATGCCGGCTCAATTACTGAAAAAGGAGCGGGTTCTGCCAGTAAACCGGACTCATCCGGCCAGATCTGGTATCCAAAAGACTCTGGAGAAAAACAGCCGCAGGATCAGGAAGCATCCACTCATCCAGACACGGATACACAGTGGATATTTTTCTCAGAATCAGACTCTGGCAGCCAGATTCTAAGCGGCTCCAAACGGCTGCAGACACAATCCGGCGATACGGATACTGACGAATCAGACATAGAGCATATCCAGTATGATGCCAGAGACTGGAACCTCATTCTGGTCAATCCATGGAACAGCCTTCCAAAGGATTATGAAATCCGTCTTTCCAGCCTCCCTGGCGGGCATTCCATTGACAGCCGCTGCTATTCCGCCCTGATGAACATGCTGGACGACTGCAGTGCACTGGGGTACAGTCCCCTCATCTGCTCTTCATACCGGACAGAGGAGAAGCAGAAATCCTTATTTCAGGAGCGCATAGACGAGCTGACAGCTCAGGGTTACTCTGCGAAAGAGGCACGCGTCAAAGCGGCTTCGTCCGTTGCCCGTCCGGGTACAAGCGAACACCAGCTGGGCCTGGCTGTCGACATCGTAGATAAGAACCGCCAGATGCTGGATACTGCACAGGAAAATACCCCGGTACAGCAGTGGCTTATGAAAAACAGCTGGAAATACGGTTTTATACTGCGCTATCCTCAGGATAAAAGCAGTCTGACCGGGATTATTTATGAACCATGGCATTACCGTTATGTCGGCGTACAGGCTGCCGCCGAAATTTATGAGCGGGGCATCTGCCTGGAAGAATACATTGAAGAAATACTGATGCAGTAAAAAAGCGGGGGAGGAATCAGAGCGCAGAACTTACATGTCTCTATATTTCAACTTCCGAATACAGACGCACTGTAAATATGCTCCCCTCCCCCTGTATGCTTTGTGCATGAATCGTTCCGTTCTGTCTGAGTATGACCTGCTTTGCCATTGCAAGCCCGATTCCCACACTGTCTTTCGAATCTTTCCTGCCTTTATAAAACCGTTCAAATATATGCGGCAGGTCTTCTTTTGCAATACCGTTTCCTGTGTCCCTGATTCTGATTGTCGTGCCAAAATTATTCTGGCTCACGCTGACATGCACGGAACCGCCCTGCGGGGTATGTTCCAGGCAGTTTTTCATAATATTTGACAGTGCCTCACACGTCCATTCTCTGTCACAGACGGTCGTAATTTCGTTCCCGAAAGGCTCCTGTATCAGTTCTACACCTTTGATTTCTGCAAGCAGTTCCAGAGACTGGCAGACAGATTTTATAAGCATATATATCTGTGCAGGTTCTTTCTTAAACTGTATGACATCTGCTTCCAGCTGGGAAAGAGTCAGCAGACTGCGTATGAGCCAGTTTATTTTATGCACCTGGCGCTGCATTTTTTCCGCAAATTCCAGCCGCCTTTCCTCTGACAGACCAGGCTGCTGCAGTAAATCCGTCATAATCGTAATCGCAGTAAGCGGCGTTTTAATCTGGTGTGAAATATCTGACAGCGTATCCGCCAGATACCGTTTCTGCCTGTCTGCAGCCCCTGCCTGTTCCTTTAACTGTATGACCAGCTTGTAAATCTCACTTTGCAGGATACCGGCCTGTCCTTCCCGGCATCTGGCCAGCTCCGGGAGCTGCAGGCCGTCCTGTACTTTCATAAGGTAAGTAATCAGCTCTTCTGACTGCTTTTCTTTTTTTAAATGCTGGAAGGCCTGCACTGCACATAAGGATGCAATACAGCAGCACAAAAATATACAGGACCAGCCAGCATCGCCGGACACAATACTGGCCGATGCTGTTGCCAGTATGAGTATGATCTGTATTTTCATGATGTCTCCATTCGATAGCCGATGCCTCTGACAGTCTGTATGAGCGGATGTCCGGCGGAATCATTCAGTTTCTTTCTCAGCCTTTTAATATATACCGTCAATGTATTATCATTTACATAATCCCCTGCTTCATCCCACAGCTGGTTCAGGATCTGCGAACGGGTAAGCGTCTGTCCACGGTGGTTCAAAAATACAAGCAGCATTTTATATTCCATAGCTGTCAGTATAATCTCTTCTTCCTTTCGAAACACCCTGCCCGTTTTCATATCCACTTTATTTTCGCCTATATAGACCGTTTCATTTATCTGTATTCCATTCTCCGCATTCGTCCTGCGCAGAATCGCTTTCATCCTTGCCAGCAGTTCCCTGATACGGAATGGTTTTGCTATATAATCATCCGCCCCCAGCTCCAGCGCCCGCACCGTGCTTACTTCATCGTTACATGCTGTCAGAAACAGAATCGGAACGCTGCTGCTCCTTCGGACTGCTTCACAGACTGCAAATCCGTTTCCGTCTGGAAGCATAATATCCAGAAGGCAGAAATCAAACGGCGTTTCGGACTTGAGAATTCCAAACGCCTCTGACATATCCCGCGCAGTTAAAATACTGCAGCCTTCCTGCTGCAGGGCATATGACAGGCCGTCTGCTATTATTTCATCATCTTCTATAATTAGAACCGTCATCTGCATGATTTCCTTTCCTGGTATGTTAGATTAGCCGGACAGGATGAAGGACGTATATTCCCCGGACACCGGATGGAGCTGATTTTAATTCCTGATGCCAGAGCGCTGTCCCGAACGGCCAGACTCTTCCAGAAAACAGCCTGCTGTGCCCTGATGCCGGCCGTCACATCATCCGCCTGCCCCTATATCATACTGCTTCCTTACGGATCCATGCAAGCAGATTCTGCTGTTTTTCTTTATGAAACGCACGGATCGTAAACACCAGTACCGCACCGGCGGATGCAGCTATAATAAGCAGCAGAAATCCAGCCGGAATCTGTAATTCCAGTCTTCCAAACAGTGAGCTTAAAACTGCACGCATCCCGCAGATGAAAACAGCTGAGATTCCTGCCGCTGCCGCTGCCGCCGATATAAAAATTCCGCTGCACTCCATAACAAGCATGCGTATCATCTGTCTTTCCGTCATTCCTGCAGACATCAGCACAGCCAGCTCTTTTCTTCTTCCAGTCATTCTGCCTCCGATTGAATTGGACAGATTCAGAAAACAGATCATGGAGGATAGCACCGTAAAGCAGGCCAGCAAAATATTCACAGCTGTCGCAATGGCTACTCCCATTGTCTTTACTTTATCTGTGGTACTTTTGGTGATAAATGTAATTCCGCGCAGCGACTGCAGATATTCTGTAAGTTCACTGCTGTCCTCAGCAAATGTAACAGCCAGCGATTCCTGAAACATTTCGGACAGCTGTTCATAACCCAGCCTCTGTGCTAATGCTTCCGCTGTCTTAACTCCCATAATCATCCATGTAAACGCTCCGCCAAATGACACATATTCTTTGAGCGCTGTTTCATCTGCATATCCTGCAGCCGTAAACATCTGCTGCACTTCTTTGTCTGACTGCCGGCCATACATACTCATCAGAAATGTCTCTCCCTGTTTCAGCCGTGAAACATGCGCAATATCATAAAACAGGTATCTTTGCGGGTCTCTGCCTTCAAAACGTGTATTATCCGTAGAAAGCTCCGCCACATCTGCAATGATAACCCCTGTCTTTGTTTCATCTGATAACAGCTCTTTGTCGGCCCCGCAGCGCTGTGCTATTTCCATAAGCGTATCATCATCAACAGCCAGAATATTCACACTGCCGGACTGATCTATAAAATACTTCTGCATAATCTCCTGTTCAGACAGCTGCTTTCCTGTATAAGCCTTTGCAATTTCCATTCTTGCATCCAGATATTCCTGGCTGAAAAAATTGTCCTCATAGCTGATTGAAGCACACCAGACTCCCTTATACCACTCCTTTTGTTCCACTACCTTTTCATGGTTTTCCAGCTCTTTTTTTATTTCCAGAAACCGCTGTCTGCTCTTTTCTTTACCGTCTTCTTCCTCATTTATACCTGTCAGTGATAAATCTGTCAGAATTCCTTCGTTTTCTTTCAGCTTTGTTTCCAGCATATACCCGTTTTCCGTTTTCTGCTCCAGAATCATGTGTATGCTGTCTGCTCCAAAAGCTGTTACCGTCAGCATGACCATAAAAACTGTCAGTGAAATACAGATGCTGCGGTTTTTTCTCCTGTGACGCTTGAACGAAGCTGATGCCAGCATTTTTTCTGCTGCGTGCTTATGATAGACAAACCGGCTGAGCGGATACATCCTCTGTTTCTCTTTTTCATTCCCGCGGATGCTTTCCACAGCACCGATTCTGCTGATTTTTCTGGCTGGAAGCTGCACCGAAAACAGTACGGTCATGATACATGCTGCGACTGCTGCCGTTAACCCTTTCCAGGAAATCTGAAGCGTTACAGAAACATCTTCTGCCAGAAAGCCTCCTGCAGATGCAAATTCCATCAGAAACGGCTTTAACAGCAGCATGCCTGCGTAAATCACACCAAATCCGCATACGATTCCAGCCGGAACAGCTAAAAACAATAGTGAAAATGCTTCATAATAAATACTGCTGCGCCGCTGCTTTGCCGTAGCTCCAATGGAAGAGAGCATCCCAAGATACATGCACCGCTCCTGAAATGACAGCTGAAACACATTATAAATCAGTATAACTGACGCAGCCGCAATGAATGCCGTAAAAAATACTGTCATAATATTTACCAGCAGATTCATTGTGCTGTCGGAGGAATACCCGTCAAACGCCAGATAATAATTATTCACATCCACATGCCCGCTTCCTGCAATTTCTTCCAGTTCAGAAACGATATCCACAGGCGTATGTTCAAAATCCATCAGCATTGTAAGGTTTCTGCTGTCTCTGCCTGAAAGCATATCCGCATCCAGCAGTGTAACAGCTGTATATCCTGCCCCGTCCTCTTTTTCAGAAACGGGTATTTCCATAAATCCCGTTACCGTATATACAGCCTTTTTTCCCGTCATCTCTTCGTTCACCCGGAAATCCTCATTCGGTTCAAAATATGGAAACTGTTCAGGCGCTTTCACAGTCTTTCCTGCAGGGACTTCCAGAAAATCATAAAATGGAAATATAATTTTTTCTGCATCTTTTTGAATACCTGTAATAGTCCTTTGAAAAAACTCTGCATCAATGGTATCGCCGGTCTGAATGGAAGCTCCGTCTGCTAAACAGGCACTGCTTATAATAATTTCGCTGTCATTCTGCGGCAGGCGCCCTTGTGTTAGTTTGATCCGGTACCAGTCAAAACATCTTTTCCCGTATGCTTTTACATTCAGATACGGCCGCAGTTCATTCGCTGTCTGATGAAACTTTGTCATTCCAAGAGCTGCGGATTCGTCCATCTCTTTTATATAACCCAGATTTTTTATCTGCTCCTTTTTGCTGCCGTCTGCCTCATACACCGCATAATGCCACTTTCCTTCCCGTACTGAAGCAGCCTCTTTTAAGAATGCCACAGCCGTATCTTTTCCTACAAATACGCATGTCATTAAAAGCACCATAAATACAATTCCGGCATAAGTGGTAAATGTCCTCTTTTTGTGAAACATCATGTACTTACGTGTAACGTTATGGACAATATTCACTTTCCCGGCAAATCTTCTATTTTTCATACGCTGCCTCCCAGTTCACGGATACGCTCATCCAGTGTGATATACCCGTCTTCCATATTAAATTTCTCATATGCTGCCTCCCAGTTCTCGAATGCGTTCATCCAGTGTAATGCGGCCGTCTTCCATATAAAGCATACGGTCTGCCTGGACTGCGATACTTTCATCATGTGTGATTAAAATCAGCGTCTGTTTCTGCTTCTGGTTGGATTCTTTTAGGATTTTAATGATTTCTGCCCCATTTTTACGGTCCAGGTTTCCGGTCGGTTCGTCTGCTAACAGAATCGCAGGATGGTTAAACAGCGCCCGTCCAATGGATACCCTCTGCTGCTGGCCGCCGGAAAGCTGTCCGGGAAGGTTTTGGCGGCGGTCTGAAAGCCCCATCTGGCCTACAATAAAATCAAGTCTTTCTCTATTCATTCTCCTTCCGTCCAAAAGATGCGGCAGTACAATATTTTCTTCTACATTTAAGACCGGCAGAAGGTTGTAAAACTGGTACACAATTCCGATCTGGCGTCTTCTGAAAATTGCCAGGCGGTCCTGGGAAAGGCTGTGAATGTCTGCATCTGCGATCAGAACCCTGCCTGCAGACGGCCTGTCTACGCCTCCGATCATATGAAGCAGCGTAGATTTTCCACTTCCGGACGGCCCGACAATGGAGACAAATTCCCCCTTTTCCACTTCAAACGACACATCATCCAGTGCTTTTACACAATGATTTCCTTCGCCATATATTTTTGTAAGATGCTCACAGCGTAATATTTTCATAACCCTTCCTTTCCTGCATGTTTTTATCTGCATTAAATTTCTGATTCATTTCTATAAAAATCATTATAACAGGGATATATGACTCCTGCGTGAAAATAAAAGTGACAAAATTGTCATCTGCCAGACCTAAAATAATTTCCCGGATTCTCCGTGAATTACCCGATTGCTTTTCTGTATATTTTGCGCTAAAATAAGTACAGCAAAAGGCATACCGCTTCAGGAGGAAAACTATGATTAAACGTATCCGCTGCATTTTGTTCTGTCTGCTGCCACTGATTATAACACTGGTTTTACAGATACTTGTCAGCATCCCCGTCTGCGGGGTTACAGTTATTACAGCATTATTAAAAAACTACAATCATGAATCTGCAGGCAGTGAGACATTCAATGACCTTTTATCCCTGTGGTCTTCCAGCTCATTTATTATCTGGGTATCGATGCTCTACGCCATAGCGGCACTTATTTTATTCGGATTTTGGTATTATAAGAAGCTGGCGGCAGACCAGGAGCTTGTACCTGTTAAATATGCATTTAATATTCAGATTATATCATCCCTGTTTCTGCTGGCAGCCGGCCTGCAGTATGTAGTTCAGTATCTGATGAGTTTTATCGGCGTACTCAGGCCTGACTGGATGCAGTCGTATGCAGATCTGTCTGAATCAGCAGGACTCGGTTCCATGTCGCCGCTTACGCTTGTATATGCCTGTATCATCGCTCCAGTTTCCGAAGAACTGATTTTCCGCGGCGTAACACTTGGTTATGCGAAAAAATCTTTATCTGTAACCGCCGCTATCGTGCTGCAGGCAGTTTTGTTTGGCGTTTTTCATATGAATATTATTCAGGGAATCTATGCTGCCTTTTTGGGACTGTTTCTCGGATATCTTTTCGAAGCTGGCGGATCTATTGCAGTTGCCATGCTGTTTCATGCCTTTTTTAATCTGTGCGGCTCGTTTTTTAGTCCGTATATGTACTATGGCATCGATCAGCCATTCTTTTTTATGCTCTGGCTGACTGTAGGCGTACTGTTAACCTATGCCGGGATATTCCTGTTCCAGCACGGTACAGCTGTAAGAGATATGAAATAAACGCCTGTCAGCATTCTGCCGCCGGTTATGGCTGACAGATGTAATGAATGGACCTCATCCGTCAGCCATAACCGGTTAATCATTTTCCAGAATCTTCCGATAAAGTAGTTAGAGCATGGTTTCAAGTACGCTCGTTACAAGGATTGTAATAGCATGTAAAAGCCACGGACGGTGTATAATTTCGGCATTCAGCTTAAATTGTATGCCGTTTTTTGCGTATCCGGATTCAGTCCTTACCATTCTAAAGGAGGTTTGAGTTTATGATTATTCAGTCAAGCGCTGTAACAATGAATTCCCAGAGAAACTACAGCTCCATTTCGGCCATGAGCGGCCTGATCGGATCACGGTTTTTGGGAAGCCTTTCCCATTCTGCTGCTTCTTCCGCTAATAAGACACAGAAGAAAGATTCTGAAGACGGACAGAAACAGCAGAATCTGACAAATTCTGACGAAGATCTGATGGCCCGCTTTTCCCAGAGCCGCAGTATCCGTGCTGCCGGTCTGGAAAACAGCCGCAGCCTCAGGTCTATGCATAAAATCCGGCGACAGTCCATCGGATTTATGCTGCACCAGCTGTTCTGGGGAAACCGCTACACAGCCGGATCTATGGACCCTGTATCAGCCCTGCTTTCCGATTATTCCAAAAACCGCATGTACCAGCCATTTACTTCTCAAAAATACTTTGAAGCTGAACAGACCAGCTTCGCTACAGAGGGCACTGTCGTGACAGCCTCCGGTAAAGAAATTTCATTTAACGTAGAAGTCGAAATGTCACGGACCTTTTATGAAGAAACTTCTTCTGTCATAGACTTAGGCGCTGTAAAACTGACAGACCCTCTTGTCATCAACCTGGATACAGAAGCTGCTTCTGTCTCAGACCAGAAATTCTATTTCGACCTGGATGCAGACGGACACCAGGAACTGATTTCCCGCCTGGGTGCCGGAAGCGGTTTCCTTGCACTGGATAAAAACGGCGACGGTATCATCAACGACGGCAGCGAACTATTTGGAACCGCAAGCGGCAACGGTTTCGCAGACCTGGCAAAATACGATCAGGATGGAAACGGCTGGATTGACGAGGCTGACGAAATATTTGACAAGCTTTTAATCTGGCAGAAAGATGAAAACGGAAAGGATGTGCTGCGCGGTCTCGGCGCTGCAGGAGTCGGCGCGATTTATCTTGGTAATATCAGCACACAGTTTTCACTGAATTCCGCTGCAGACAATAAGACAAATGCCGTTGTAAGGCAGACCGGGGCATTCCTCTATGAAAACGGAACTGCCGGGACAATGCAGCAGATTGATCTCGCACAGTAAACAAACATCCAGCCATTTTAGCAGAAAACCAGCCGGGACAGATCCGGCTGTCAGTTTCCAGACAGACAGAAAAAGATTCCTGCAGGCGGAGCTGTAAATATATATTGAATATTTTGTGACTTCATGCTAAAATATCCCGGACTGAGAGTACAGACAAAATTTGAGGAGATTCGCGCCAGATGAAGTGCGCATAGCGTGATATTTACCCTGAATCCGGCGTAAATATCACGCGAATTGTGAAATACAGCCGGCACGAATGATTTTCAGACACACTCTTAATAGAAACAGTTGAAAGGAAGAACATGTATGAAGTCGATCAAATCAAAAATCCAAATCACTATGCTGTCTGTAGTTCTGATCGGCTCGGTGCTGATCGGAGTAATTACAGCTCTATTAAACGCCAGCGGAATTGATGAAGCCACAGCAAAGATTTTAGGTCCCTCCACGCAGATGGCCGCAAACGCCGTGGAGTGGAAAATGGGAAATTACTGGACTGCACTTCAGGAAGCCGCTGCCTCTGATATATTCCGGAAATCTGATCCTGCAGCCCCGGAACTGGTTCCGGTCCGGGAAGACATCGCCCAGCGCAACGGCTTTCTTTACACCGGTAAAATGGATGCCAGCGGTATTTCTTCCACAGGCTCCAGCTACGCTGAGGAAGAATATTTTCAGCAGTGTAAGTCCACAATGGAACCTTATATCTCTGACATTATGAACGACGGCCAGCAGATGATTTTCCTGCTCGAGGTGCCGATTATCACCAATGGCCGCTTTGACGGCGTGGTTTACGGCGGGATCAGCGCTGATTTTTTGTCAGATATCGTACAGAATCTGTCGATGGGTAATAACGGCGCAGCCTACGTACTGGACAACAGAGGGAATATCATCGGTCACCGGGATGCTTCTGTCGTGGAAAACGGCTCCAATACGATAGAAGCGGCAAAAACAGACCCTGGCATAGCGGATGTAGCAGCCGTAAACCAGCGTATGCTCCAGGGAGAGTCTGGTTTTGGCAAATACAATTTATACGGCGACAACAAATTGGTCGGGTTCGCTCCCATTGGCGGCCATCAGAAGTGGAGTATCGCCATTGAAGCCAGCCAGCGGGAATTCAAATCCTCTCTGGACCGGAGCATTATGCTGACAATTCTTGTGATAATCTTTGTCGTACTTGCTACATTCCCTGCAGCAGTCATGACAGGCAGATCCATCTCCGGCCCGATTCAGTCCTGCGTGACCCGGCTGAAGCAAATGGCAGACGGTGACCTTCACACGCCGTCCCCGCAAGTGAAATCAAAGGATGAGACTGCCCAGCTGGCAGCGGCTTTAGACACTATGCTCTCACGGCTGAGCGATGTGGCTCAGGATGTGACCCATCACCTGGATAAAATGGCTCAGGGAGATTTCCGTGAAAACATCACCCGTACATACTGGGGCGATTTTGCAGCCATGGAACAGTCCATGAAGACCATCCACAATTCCCTGAAAGATACGCTTTCCCAAATCAGTCAGTCTGCCGGAACCGTGACTGGCAGTGCCGTTCAGGTATCCAGCGGTACCCAGTTTCTGAGCCAGGGGGCCGCGGAACAGGCCAGCGCAATCCAGGAGCTCTCCGCCACCGCCGGCCAGATTGCGGAAAGCGCCAGACAGACTGCAGCTTCGGCAAAAGATGCCGGACATTTTGTATCCCAGGCAGGCGCACAGCTTGGAATCAGCATAAATTATGTCCAGGAGCTGAACACTGCTATGGAGAAAATCTCCAGATCCTCCACAGAAATCAGCAAGATTATTGATACCATTGAAAACATTGCGTTCCAGACCAATATCCTTGCACTGAACGCCTCTGTAGAAGCTGCCCGGGCAGGAAGTACAGGAAAAGGCTTTGCTGTAGTAGCTGACGAGGTGCGCAATCTGGCGTCTAAGTCTGATGAGGCAGCCAAAGCTACCAAAGAACTGATCGGGGATTCTATCAATGCTGTTGCACAAGGCGGTCAGGTGGTTGCCAAAGTAACGGAAGCACTAGATCAGACCAGCTCTTTCGCAGAAAATGTAACAATTACAGTGGATGCAGTTATAGAAGCGATAGAAAGCCAGACTGCCGCAATCTCCCAGGTTACCGGGGGAATCGGGCAGATCTCATCCGTTATCCAGAATACCTCTGCCACTTCAGAGCAGGATGCTGCTGCCGCGCAGGAATTGTCGAACCAGTCCCAGCTGATGAATCAATTAGTACGCAGGTTCCAGCTAAAATAAAACGAAACCCTATATATACCAGGAACTGCCGCATGAAGAAAAATAATACTTCATGCGGCAGTCCCTTTTTACACACTCATATGTTAAAAAGCAGCAGGCTTACAGTTTCTTCAATACTTCAACCGCTGCATCCAGATACGGGCATTCTTTTTCAAAAAATACCCCCTGATCTGCAGCCTGTGCCATCTGTGGATCTAACGGCAGTTTGCCGAGCACTGGAATTGCCAGCTTTCTGGCTGTCTCATCAATCTGGCTTTCTCCGAAAAGCCGTATCTGTTTTCCGCAGTCCGGGCATTTGAAATAACTGAAATTCTCCACAGCTCCCAGTACCGGAATATTCATCATCTCCGCCATGCGGAACGCCTTTTCTACAATCATCTGCACCAGTTCCTGCGGCGAGGTTACTACAATAATGCCGTCTACCGGAATTGACTGGAATACAGTCAGCGGTACATCTCCGGTTCCCGGAGGCATATCAATAAACAGATAATCCAGTTCACCCCAGACAACATCCGTCCAGAACTGTCTGACTGCCCCTCCGATGACCGGCCCGCGCCAGATGACCGGATCGCTCGGATTTTCCATAAGCAGGCTGATGGAAATCAGTTTTATGCCGTTCTTCGTTTCCACCGGAAGAATCATTCCCTCTTCATTGCCATAGGCTTCTGCACTGACGCCAAACATTTTCGGAATCGACGGTCCTGTAATGTCAGCATCCATAATGCCAGTCTGAAAACCTGCTTTTTTCACTGCCGATGCAAGAGAGGCTGTCACAAATGATTTTCCGACACCGCCTTTTCCGCTTACAATGCCGATGACCTTTTTAATTTTAGAATATTTGTTTGCTGGTTCTGTTGTAATCTGCGGTTCCTTAGATGAACTGCAGTTTTCACGCTGCTCTGTGGAACAGCTGGATGCACTTGGGCATCCGCTGCACTGACTCCCTGCCATAATATGCCTCCTATCATTTATTTATACAATAATTCCTCCGCCAAGCACACATCCGTCCTGATAAAATACCGCTGCCTGCCCAGGCGTAACTGCACGCACTGGCTGGTCAAATCTTACGCTGATGCGTCCTGCGTCCTTTGAAGCACTGGTAACGGTGCAGCTTTCTCCCTGGTGAGAGTACCGGATTTTGGCTGTCATCCGCTGCCCCGGTTCAAACCGTTGTGCTGCCATATAATTCATATGTTCCGCCGTAAGTTCTGCTGTCATTAAATCATCATTGCTTCCAATGACTACTTCCTTTGTATCCGGGCGTATTTTTGTCACAAATACAGGCTTTCCAAATGCAATGCCAAGCCCCTTGCGCTGTCCGACTGTATAATGGGAAATACCTTTATGCTGCCCAAGCACAGTGCCGTCTGCTGTCACAAAACTGCCCGGCTGATCTTCCTGCCCGGTTTCCCGGCTGATAAATCCCGCATAATCATGATCAGGTACAAAGCAGATTTCCTGGCTGTCCGGCTTATCTGCCACATCCAGCCCTGCTTTTAACGCAATCTCCCTCACCTGCTCTTTTGTATATTCTCCTACCGGAAACAGTGTATGGCGCAGCTGATCCTGGGTCAGGCTGTAAAGCGCATACGTCTGATCCTTTTTTACAGCCTCAGACTGGCGGACGGCAAGCCTGCCGCTTTTAAGCTGCACCAGCTTTGCGTAGTGGCCGGTTGCAATATAATCAGCTCCAATCGCAAGGCTGCGCTGCAGTAAAGATTCCCATTTTACAAAACGGTTACATGCAATACATGGATTCGGCGTTCTTCCCTGGCGGTACTCGGATACAAAATAATCGATCACATTTGTTTGAAATTCCTGGCGAAAATTCATAACATAATACGGTATATCCAGCTGTGCTGCGACTCGGCGTGCATCCTCTGCGGCACTCAGTCCGCAGCAGCTGCCTTCCTGATCCTGGAAATCCGTATCCGCTGCCTGCCAGATATTCATCGTAACTCCTGTAACATCGTATCCTTTTTCTTTTAACAGATATGCCGCCACAGAAGAGTCCACTCCTCCTGACATACCGACTACTACTTTTTGTTTCATAAAATACTGCCTTTCCCCGTCACCGTCTCCCTGGAGCGTGTCTTAAAAATTATTCCCGCATTCTGACCTTACTCCCTGCTTTTGAAAAATTATTCCTCTTCTTCAACAGGCTCTTCTGAAATATCCTCCTTCGGAGGCTCTAATCCTTCTATTTCAATATTATTTTTCTGTGCGTAGTCCCATAATGCAGCATGGATCGCTTCTTCGGCCAGCAGAGAACAGTGTACTTTGACCGGAGGCAGCCCGTCTAAGGCTTCCATTACAGCTTTGTTTGTGACCTTCAGCGCTTCGTAAATCGTCTTTCCCTTTACTAACTCTGTAGCCATGCTGCTCGTTGCAACAGCTGCACCGCATCCAAACGTCTTAAATTTACATTCTTTAATGATTTTTGTATCTTCATCAATGTCCAGATAAATCCTCATAATATCGCCGCATTTTGCATTTCCAACTGTGCCTACGCCGCTGGCATCTTCGATTTCACCGACATTCCTTGGATTATTAAAATGATCCATTACTTTTTCACTATACATTTGATATTCCGAACGTTTACAGTAAAAACGTTCTCCCTCCTTTTAGGCATCTTATTTTCAAAACTGCTTCTTTTTATATTTTTCCGGATCTACACATCTTTTTGGTTTTTTACAAAATCCTCATACAGAGGCGACATGCTCCGGAGTTTTTCAACAATTGCTTTCAGGCTGTCTGCGGTATAATCCGCCTCTTCCATAGTAGTTTCATCTGACAGCGTAAGACGCAGGGACCCATGTGCAATTTCATGCGGCAGCCCGATAGCTAACAGTACATGGGACGGATCTAAAGACCCGGATGTGCATGCAGAACCGCTGGATGCACAGATTCCTTTCTGGTCAAGCATAATCAGAAGCGACTCTCCTTCTATAAACCGGAAGCAGAAGCTGATATTGTTACTAAGCCGCTGCTTTGGATGGCCGTTTAACCGTGAATAAGGAATCTCTTCCAGCACACGCTGAATCAGATGATCCCTGACAGCCGCCATTTTTACTGCATTTTCAGCCATTCCTTCGTAAGCAGACTGCGCAGCTTTTCCCATGCCGATAATTCCCGGCACATTGGTTGTTCCGGCTCTTTTGGCCCGTTCTTGAGCACCGCCGTGAATGAACGGGCCTAGTTTCATTCCGTTTCTGATATAAAGAAAACCGGCCCCTTTCGGCCCATGGAACTTATGAGCGCTGGCACTGAGCATGTCTATATTCAGCTCACTGACATCAATCGGCAGATGCCCGAAAGCCTGAACTGCATCTGTATGGAAGAATACGCCATGCTTTTTCGCAATCGCGCCAATCTCCCTGACTGGTTCGATTGTACCGATTTCATTGTTTGCAAACATAATGCTGATCAGTATCGTATCCGGACGTATTGCCTGCTCTAATTCGTCCAGCCGGACCTGCCCGTATTCATCTACATCCAGGTAAGTTACTTCGCAGCCGTTTTTTTCAAGATATTCACATGTATGCAGCACTGCATGGTGTTCAATTTTAGTCGTAATGATATGTCTGCCTTTGGATGCATATTTCTCGACACATCCTTTGATCGCCCAGTTGTCGCTTTCGCTGCCGCCTGCTGTAAAATAAATCTCATTCGCCTTAGCCCCAAGCATCCCGGCAATCGTTTCCCGGGCATCATCAACTGCTTTTCTGCTCTTCTGGGCAAACGTATAGACACTGTTCGGATTGCCGTAATCTTCCAGAAAATATGGACGCATTGCTTCAAAGACTTCCGGCTTTAATGCTGTAGTGGCTGCATTATCGAGATAGATCAGCTTTTCCATTTCTAAGTTCCTCCTGCTTTATAATTCATAGTATTCCCGTAGGAATATAGTAGTTAATTTCGATACAAAAACAAGAAAACGAGTTGCTGCACGTTTCCTCTCTTTGTTTATTCATAGTATTTCCATAGGACACAATCATTATAACGCATTTTTTGGAAAAGTCAATTCATTTCTTGCAAGAGGAGCAAATTTCTGTTACAGCAGAAAACATGAATTACCAGACGCCGAACAGGAACCAGGAAGATCATTATAATTTTTTGACGCATACACTGAACCCTGGTCTGAATGCAGAATCATTTGGTATTCCGGATGCTGTTTTTTCAGGCAGCCCATTGGTAAACCTCCTGTTCCTTTCGTGGGGAATGATGTCCATGTACAATATAGACAGTGTTTCATCTTATCATGTACCCTGTCCAGTTTCTCCCCCCTCCGTGTCCAGTATTAGTATACTACTTCGCTTCACAGCGGCATTAAAAAACACCAAAAAGCGGGGTTCACCAACCATTCCAGTGAACCCCGCCAAGCCTAAAAATCCTTAATTTTAAGCCATTCCTCGATACTTTTGCCGCGGGTACCCAAAATCCTATGGCATTTTTATTGCCGCCTGTGCCGCTGTTATACTTTGATGACTTTTACCCCTCTTTACCCCATTTACCCCACCCAATTCGACATTCGACAAACGGGATTCGACAAAATCCCCTTGCTTTTGTGCGGAATCCGGCATAAAATGATTTCAGCGGAACGCTCCGCAGCGTTTGACAATTCCGCATAAATCTGCTAAGATATAC
>CAJTVR010000072.1 GCA_910580075.1 uncultured Eubacterium sp.
AAAATTGGAGGCGATAGGATATGACAGATGAAAAATTGGATCAAATCTTAAAGCAGGCTCTTGCTCCTGAAATAAGTGACAGAGAAATCCAGATACATAGAAGGAGGAAGGATAAAATGAACACATTTGGAAAAATAGGAAAAGGTGTTGCTGCGGCAGTGGCTGCTGCGGTTATTGGAATTGGCGGGCTCGGATACTTTAATCCGGTGCTTGCAGCAAAGATTCCGCTGATTGGAAAGATTTTTGAGAAGGTAGAGGATGATGCCACATATTCCGGAAATTATACGGATAAGAAAACTGTCCTGACAAATGAGGATGCTGCGGGGAATTTGGATACATCAGACTATACGGTGTCTGATAAAGGAATCACACTGACCGCATCGGAAGCCTATTGTGATGGATATTCCATATTCCTTACAGTAAATATTGAATCAGAAGATGCGGATTTCACGCATATTCCGGAACATTATACAGGCATGAATGCTGCAGATAACCAGACAGCCGCAGGATTTTATATCGATGGAACATGGAGTGTGGATGAAAGTTCACCTGAATGGCTCGCAAATACATTTGAGGGTAAGGCAATCGGCAGCCATACATTTGCAGGTATGCTTAAGATAAATCTTGAGGAGAAGTATACAGGCAGCGGCGAACTGAGCTTAAATATAAACGGTCTTGGTTATGATGATGACAGGATGCTTGATGGCGAGGAAATATCGGCATCTCACTGGACAGATGGCAGCTGGAATATTGTCATTCCGTTTGAGGTAAACGGAACAGATGTAAAAACAATTGAAGTGGACGAAAAAAAGGGAAATATTACGCTTGAAGATGTAGTGGTATCTCCTTATCAGGTAATTGTCCATGTGACAGCACCGGGAGAGCAGAGAGAACTGACAGACGACAGGAGAGAAAAGCTGCTTTTAAAAGATCCTGATATGACGGATGCAGAGATGTTCGAACTTCCTGGGCGGACTTATGAACCCTGCTCTGTAATTTGCTTTAATCAGGATGGGGAAATGCTTTACCCCAATATGGAAATGGCAGGCAGAGCCGTATTTGCTGTTCAGGGGAAAGAGATAAAAACATTGTATGTCTGTATTTTTGACAATCCTGATGACTGGATGCAGATGGAGCAGGAAGGAATGAACAGCAGCGCTGCAGAGAGGGCTGTCATTTCAAAGGAAATTCATGTAGAGTAAGCTGGAATAATTTTTTAAAGTAAGAAATATAATACTGTTCCGGGTTAGGTATTAAGGCGGGAAAGCGTTTGTTGGAAGAAGACCAATGAACGCTTTTTTGCATGCAGGATTAAACACTTTAAAATAAATGGTGTAATGGCTGCCTGATGTTCAATGGAACGAGACCAGTCATTTCAAAATTGAATTTGCTTTTGAAACAGAATTTTCAATTCCTGAATAGTATCAAAATCAGTCTAGTTTTTCGCACGGATATTGAAATAAATATCCAGATATGGTATACTTTTTCTATAGTGACGAATACATATTATTTAATGTATAACCAGGGGTATTCCTTATCTAGAGCGCACGGCACAGCTGTATGAGGCATACCCGGTGAGAACCTGTCATCAAAATACATTGCACAGACTGGTATCAGATATACCAGGGAGTAACCCGCATAAAAGGCTTTGTACGTTTGGAATAGGTATTCTAAGGGGTATCCTTTATAGAAATGAATAAGACAGCGGCTGTTTATGCTGATTCGTTATTTTTTTAAAACTGAAGAATTTCAATTCGGTCTGCCTGCATCATAGTATTTTTAAGTGTATCAGGCAGACTGACTGTGTATTTCTACAGTAATTTTTGTCTGATCAGAGCCAGGCCCGAATGATGATGTTTAAAAAACATAGATTTACGCAAAGTTCAGGCGCAGCAAAGAGGCCAGAAATCGCTCAGTATTTCCTGGCTTTTCAAAGTATCATTTTTTATTTTATCTATTTTAAGACGTAATTTTAATTAATAATACTACAGCTTAGGAGGATATTATGGATAGCAATCAATTTATGTGGCAGGACCGGTATAAAATCGGTGTGGATATTATTGACAGAGAGCATAAGAAACTATTCAGCATTATGAACAAACTGCTGGCCTATAGTGATGATGAATCAAAGAGCCAGTGGGTCTGTCAGGAAGGTATTAAATATTTCAAAGAACATGCCATGAAACACTTTGCTGAGGAAGAGGTTTATATGGCAACGATCAGATATAGCGGATATGAAATGCACAGACGCCTTCACGACAGTTTTCGCAAAAAGACACTGCCTGAAATAGAAGCTGAATTAGAACGTACGAAATATTCACAGGATGCGATCCGCCACTTTCTTTCAGTCTGCGCGGGATGGCTGATTGGACATACGCTGACAGAGGACAGGGCCATTACAGGGAAAGCACTGAGCAAATGGGTCGGCCTTTTGCCAGAGGAAGAACAGGATGCCATGAAACAGCTGATTCTGGAACTGTTAGATGAACTGTTTCAGTTAAAAGCAAATATTGTCAGCGAAAGCTATGGCGGTGAGAAATTTGGAAAGGGAGTCTATTACCGTCTGGTTTATTCTTCGAGCAGCAGAAAGACATGGGAAATTATTTTAGTTTTTGAAGAAAGACTGCTTGTGAACACGATTGGAAATATGCTCGGCTCGAAATCTGATAAACTGGATGTGATGATGATGAACGCTGCCAGGTATACAGCCAGACAGTTTGCTGAGCGCATCAAAGCCCATTTTCCGTCTTCTGAAGAATTCGAAGTCAAAGAGGAAAATCTGCTGAGTTACGAGATATTCCAGAAACTGTTTAGCCGCCAGAATCCGCAGTCCAGCCTTTTGTTTGATACCAAAGAGGGATATTTTGCTTTCTGCGTCATGGCACCGCATCTGCTGAAAGAATCTGTTGGTGCAAATATTAAAGCAGATAATGCTACAAAAGAAATCAAAAGATATCTGATGGAAAACAAAGAGAGCGGAAAAAAGAAAATACTGATTGTAGACGATTCAAGCATTGTGCGAGAGTCTATGAGGCAGCTGCTTGATAAAGATTATGAGGTAGCAACAGCGCAGTCCGGCCTGGCTGCAATCCGCTGCATGGTGTTAGACAGGCCGGATCTTGTTCTGCTGGATTATGAAATGCCGGTCTGCGACGGACGCCAGGTACTGGAAATGATACGGTCTGAACCGGAACTGGCTGATACGCCGGTGATTTTCCTTACTGGCCGGACAGATAAAGAAAGCGTCAGCAAAGTGATATCTTTAAAACCTGCAGGATATCTGGCAAAATCTATGAAACCGGAAGAGATTAAAAAAAGCGTTGATGAGTATTTCAGGAAAAGGTCTGCAGGCTGAGCGTTAAAAAGACATGGCGGGTTAGGGAAAAAGCTGTCAGCTGTGTCTGAACAGATAACGGATAAAAGAATAAGAGGCAGCTGCATTTTTGAATGCGGCAGCCTCTTATTCTTTTTTAGCTTCAGACAGATACATACTCTGGCTGATACTGCAGGGTGCTTAGCGCAGCCGGAATCTGTGCACAGATACTTTCAGCCCTTCTGCCTGATTCTGCAGCTCTTTTGCAAGTCTTGCGGATTCCTGGGCAGTTGAAGCATTCGTCTGCACCACTTCGGAAATCTGCTCCATACCCTGGGTAATCTGACGCAGCGCACTGGACTGGGTAAGGGCAGATTCTGCAATCCGCTCGATCATGGATGCGGATTCCTGGGCACTGGAAACAACAGCTGCGATAGACTGTGTAGTTTCTGTTGTTAAAGAAGACCCGTACTGAACAAGCTTCATGGAATTTTCAATCAGCTCTGCGATATCCTGCGCTGATACGGAACTTTTGTTTGCAAGGTCCTGCACTTCATCTGCAACAATAGCAAAACCTTTGCCGGCTTCTCCGGCACGTGCAGCTTCAACGGCAGCATTCAGAGCTAAAATATTTGTCTGGAAAGAAATATCTTCAATTGTCTTAATAATACCCCCAATCTGGTTTGAAGATTTTGAAATATCATTCATGGCATCTGTCAGGGCATCCATCTTCTGGCTGCACAGCTGCAGCTGTTTAGAAGCTTCGGCAAAACACTCTCTTGCATTGCCGGCGTCTTTAGAAGTGCTGTCGACCTGTCCGGATATTTCCTGGATGCTGGAAGAAAGTTCTTCTACTGCAGAAGCCTGGCGTACTGTGCCGTTAGATAAGACTTCAGCGCCAGAGGCCATGCGGTCCGACTCTTCCGATACCTGTTCCGCTGTCTGGCTGATTTTGGAAAGAGCATGGTTGAGTGAATCCAGGATCTGGCGCATGGCATTTTGAATCGGCAGAAATTCGCCGCGGTAATCATCACCAATCGTTAAATCCATAGATCCTTCTGCCATGCGGGCTAATTTGTCGTCAATATCCTGAATATATTTTTTCAGCTCGCGTTTTGTCTCATGAATGGATTCTACAAGCATGCCGATCTCAGAAGTATCTGATTTTAAAGCAAAGTCTGCAGAAAGGTTGCCTTTTGAAATTTCGCCCATCTGGTCACGGACTGCGATAACAGGTTTTAAAATCTGCCTGTTTGTAACAAACATAATAATTAACTGCATCAGCGCGATCAGCAGCTGCACAGCAATCATAGTCCACCTGATCACGGAAGCCTGGAAATTTAAGTCGTTAATACGTGCAATTGTTCTGGTATCTAATGCAGCAAGAAACTGTTCTTTTAAAGTATTAATCTGTGTAATAGCATCTTTATATTCAGACCCGTATACATAAGCGACAGCAGATTCCCTGTCACCGGATTTTACTTTGTTCATAGCTTCTTCTTCTAATGGAACAAGTTCATTTGACAGATCTGACATTTTCTGGATCAGCTGTTCTTCTTCTTCGGTGATGCCGATTTCTCTCATTGCTGCCACACCGATATCGCGGTTTTTCAATTCATTAACTTCATTCCAGTAATTTTCAAAATGCTCGGTATTGCCGGTAGCAGCAAAAGCACGCACTTCATTTGTCAGATAGGAAGAAGCATTCATAAAGCGGTTGGCGTTATATGTAAGATTAAACCGTTCTTCATTTGCGGTATTTAAAAGACCGCGTATGTGGCTGTTCGAAAACAAAGCAAGCCCCATGAAAATCAGCGCCAGAATAGATATTCCGTTTAAAATAAATGTCAGGGTCGACTGGTTTATAGATTTTTTCATAGCTGTTACTCCTTTTAGCATGACTTTCAGATTGTGTGGTGTGTCAGAATACCAGTATCAGGGATATTCCTTATGTCTGTGAGAGTATCACCGAATGGTATCCTGCATTATGTGCCTGGCGCATTCCATGCAGAGTGCCTGGGGCATTCCGTATGCAGGGCGCTTCACACTTTTATATAAAATATAGTTTACATGATATTCAGCCGAAATTCAATTGATTTTTGCTGTGTTTTTATGTTATGGCGAAATAAAAAAGAGTCTTGCATGGTGTCGTTTGCCCAAGCTGGAGACGGCACAGGATTTACCTGGATTCTTTCGAAAATACGATCACATTCCAGGAGCATTTTTTCATGACAGCTGTAAAAATTCCGCCGTCCATTTTATAATCCGTACGGTTTTTTGGCACAACCGGACTGTCTGTGGCAGAATTGGAAATTTTCATATCGTCACTTTCAAGTACAAGATATTCTCTGGCTTTATAATCTGCAAAGCCACGGATATCAGCTTCAAATTCGATATCGGAGTCTGTATTGCGGTTTACGGCAAATATGGTAACTTCCTGTTTTTCTTCATTATAGACAGCAGCCGATTCAATATCTGTCACGCAGCAGTGCTGTGAAGTATCATGCGTGCCGGTAGAGATGACAGGAGTCAGTGCTGTCCCGCGTCCGTATTTAGACGCATGCAGGAATGGATAGAAAATCGTCTGGCGCCATGCAGGGCCGTCAGTTTCTGTCATAATCGGTGCAATGACATTTACAAGCTGTGCAAGGCATGCGATTTTTACGCGGTCTGCGTGTTTTAAAAAGGTAATCAGAATCAGGCCGTTTAAAATAGCGTCTTCAAAGTTGTAAATATCTTCTAACAGATGCGGCGCCGTCTGCCATGGTTTTGCAGCCATCTGTTCGTTGTCGGAATCTGTGGAATGATACCAGACGTTCCATTCGTCAAAACTCAGATAAATATTTTTTCTGCTTCGTTTTTTTGCTTTGATGAAATCGCAGGCAGCAGTTACGCTGTGCAGAAATGATTCCAGATCCTGGGTCTTTGCGAAAAAATCTGCTGTATCGCCGCTGCGGTTTCCGTAGTACTGGTGAAGGGAAATATAATCCACATATTCGTAAGTTTCTTCGAGTGTGGATGCTTCCCATTGCGGAAATGTGGGCATTTCTATATTGGAACTGCCGCATACGACGAATTCCAGGGAATGATCCATTGCCTTCATGGCTTTTGCGGTCTCAGCTGCCAGACGGCCGTATTCTGCAGCAGTTTTATGTCCCATCTGCCATGGTCCGTCCATTTCGTTGCCAAGGCACCAGGTTTTAATGCCGTAAGGCTTATCTGCACCATGCTGTCTTCTTAAATCTGCATAGTAAGTACCGGTATCCAGGTTGCAGTATTCTAACAGGTTTAGAGCGTCTGCCGTTCCCCTTGTGCCAAGATTTAAGGCCATCATAATGCTGGAATTTGTTTTTCTGCACCAGTCTGAAAATTCCCCAAGGCCCACTTCATTGCTTTCCACTGTACGCCATGCCAGGTCGAGCCTTTTACGGCGCTGGTCTTTAGGGCCTACACTGTCTTCCCAGAAAAAATTTGAAACAAAATTGCCGCCCGGATAGCGGATAACCGGCACATTCAGTTCCCTGACCAGCTCTATCACGTCTTTGCGAAAGCCGTCTTCATCTGCACTGGGGTGTCCCGGCTGATAGATGCCGGTATATACGGCTCTGCCGAGATGTTCGATAAAGGATCCGTACAGCCTGTCGTCAATATCTGCCAGACGGAAGTCTTTGTCAACAATCATTTTTGTTTTCTGTCCCATAATAAAATACCTTTTCTTCCTTATATAAATGTATTACAGCCGGAGTATCAGAGGGTTCTGTATCTGGCTGGATTGTGACTATCATACTCAATAATCTTTTGAAAAGCAATAGATTTTTCTGTTCATTTTCAATTATCATGATGAATTGAATTAAATATATTGCAAATATAGTTTATTTATGATAAAATTAAACTATGTTTTTGGGTAAATACAGGAGGAAAAGCAATCATGAAAATGCGAAAATTTACAGGCAGAAATTAAAAAAAAATTCTTGCAGCTGCTTTAGCTGGAGTGATGGCATGTTCTGTACCGGCTTCTGAGAATCTGACAGCGCATGCTGCAGCAAAAAAGTATGTCAGTCTGAATACTTCTTTTAAGACTTTAAAAACAGGACAGAGCGGTTACCAGCTGAAGCTGAAAAATAACACAATTGGCTGGAAGATTCAAAAAGCGTCTGTAACAGACAAAAAAGTGGTCTCGATATCAAAAAAACAGCTGATTATGTACAGCTGGAGGCAAATGAGGAAGGCAGGGCTACAGTCAGGCTGAAGCTGAAGACTGCCAGACGCAGAGAACATAATACAAAGACATTAAGGTGCAGAATCCGTGTCATATCTGCAGATGCTGTACAGGACGTCCCGGCTGAAGCGGATGGCAGTTCTAAAACAGTATCGTCCGTAGATGTTTCTACACAGAACGGACTGGTGTCCGCACTGGCAGACAAGCGGTATACTGCTATCAATATTAAGACGGATCAGCAGGAAAGTTTTGTAATTCCAAAGGGTACATATGATAAAGTTCATCTGACTGTGGATGCCCCTCAGTCGGATGTTGTAAATAATGGTGTATTTGCATCGGTGATGATCCGTGCGGTCAAAAATGATACATGGACGGAACATGCGTCCGGCAATGAGATCAGGATAGAAGCGGCCCTGGCATCTCTGACAGCAGCAAAAGACGCTGTAATCAGACATCTGGTGATTGCAAAACCGGATGCAGATATAAAGGTGCATGCTGACGGTGTGATTTCAAAATTTACAGTCAGCACAAGGGCAAAACTGAATATTACAGGTTCAGTGAAATCCGCAATACCTGTGACTGCTGAATCTGGTGCTTTTGATACGCTTATCGTTTCTTCTGTAAAACTTGATATTCATGCAAAAGCAGGATTTACGGCCACATTAAAACCAGGTGCGGAAGACAGTACGCTTCGTGTATTATCACCAGGTTTAACAATACTGGTAAACAATGATACTTCAAAAAAGATAGAAGTGACAAAAGCAAATGCATCCAAAATCTATGTTTATGCTGGAGCACATACAAAAGTTATGGATGCATCATCAGGCAGTTACGAAAATTCTGCAGCTGGGTCAGGCAGTTATCATTATGGAGGAGGAACGTCAGGAGGAACAAACATTCCATCAGGCGGCCAGGATCAGGCGGAAGATGACAAAAACCAGCCGGGAGATACAAATCCGCCGTCAGGTGGCGGGACAGACAGTTCCAATGAAGATACTTCTGTTGTTTCCCGCGGCCAGTGGCTGCAGAATCTGGCAGAAACGATTGGAATGAATCTTGAGGCAGATATGTTATCCGTCGAATATTATTATGCTGATACAAAAGCGTCACAGTATGCTGCTGCAATTGAAACAGCTCAGATGTACGGACTGCTTCCAGACGTGGTATTGCAGGATGAAGTTCAGGACGTTCCGTTTTTCTATCCGGATGAGCCTGCAACCAGGGAATTTGCTGCATATACTGCCATGGCTGCTATGGGTTACTGCGGCGGGCAGGATGCGCAGGACTGGGAAGACTGGAATGAAACTGTGTATAAAGATGCTGCAGCTTTAGCCGTCAGACATGGATTTATGGAATTAACAGGCTCACAGTTTATGCCTAAAAATGCACTGACAGGCTCACAGGCAGAGAAAATTCAGCAAAGAATAAAAAGCATTCAGGAATCTGCTGTGATCAAAGAAGCAGATGCTTATGACCGGAATGTTTATGCAGAGGAAGTGTTAGAAGGAGCATTCGATTCGGTCGAAAGCTATCAGATTGAAAAACTGCCGCAGACGTCTCAGGTAAAGGTTGTAGTCCCGGCTGCAGAGGCTGTTTCAGCTGCAGAGGCTGGCAGAATCGTGATTATGCCGCAGACGGATGATTATCCTGGCGGTCTTGCATTAAAAATCGACAATGTGATAACCCGTGCAGACGGTGGAAAAGAATATCTGTGCAGTTTGCCGCAGCCAGCGGAAGTTTTTGATAAAATTGATTTTGCAGGAAATGCAGATCCTGTCACAAACCGGATTCAGGGTACAGACGGCGTAGGGGTGGCATATAATGATGAAACAGTCAGAAGCCGGAGCATTACAGGAAAGGATATTGATATCAATGAAAGTACTTCTCTGCCAGATAAATTTACATTTGTCATGCCGCAGGAGGGCCTGCAGATCGTTTCCGGACAGACTCAGATTACGGTAAAAGGTTCGGCAGAGGTAACAATACCGGATGTATCATGCATTGTCAGCGCAGACGCAGGACTGAACGGACTTACATTTCATGAGCTGACTTTTTCGGTAACAAAAAAAGTAAAATTAAAACAGCATCTGTCGCTGCAGTATACAGATTATGAGACAGGAAGCCAGGGAACAGTGCCTGTACCTGTTAAAAAAGAGATTGGACGCGTTCCGTTTACAATTAAAAACACAGGCCTTTCTGCGGAGCTTATTTTCTTTGTAAACATTTCTGCAAGAGGTGAGGTAAACGTAAGTTATGAATTTGAGTCCGTGCAGGGATTTCAGTATAAAGACAGCTCTTTACGGTGGATTCATGACTTCAGCAGCAGTCTGGATGTATTGCAGGCAAAAGGAAGCGCATATCTGACACTGGGTACAGGGATACAGATGCATGTATTTGGATTCCTCAAGCTGGCTGAAATATCGCTGGAAGGAGGCGCACAGATACAGGCGTCATTTGTCAAACGGGAAGACATGGAGTTATACTGTTCAGATTTGGAAGCATCTCCGGTTTTGAAACTTTCAGTAGATGAACATACGCCTGCCGGCATATATCTAAAAGGCAAAGGATATCCGTTAACATACAGCTTTTTCGATAAATCTGCTTATTGCATACGCCTTCATATTGAAAACGGGATCAAAACGGACGCATGTACTTATGGCAAAGGCAGTCTTTCTGGAAAAGTAGTCTCATTCAGTACACAGGAAGCTATAAGCGGCGCGAGGGTCCAGATTTATAAAGATGACAGACTGATTCAGACACAGTATACATCTGCTGACGGAATGTATACAATACAAAATTTAGAAGCAGGTACCTACCGCATCGATATTTCTGCAAACGGCTATCAGAGATATACAAATGAAGGAATTACAATAGAAAGAAACCAGGCAGCATCGGCTGAAACAGCACAGATGGTTTCACGTACAGAGGAAACGGGTACATTAAAAGGCTGTATTCTGGATGCAACAACAGCAGCAGTTGTATCAGGTGCTGCATTTGAAGTGCGTGACGGATGGAATATTACAAGCGGTGAAGTATATCAGCAGGGCGTATTTGATCATACGGGCAGATATGAACTTACACTGCCGGCTGGAAATTATACGCTTCTTGTCCAGAAAGAAGGATATATCAGAAATCTGGTCAATATAGCGATAGAGGAACATACAGTCACTGCAAGAGATATTACGCTGGCTCCGTCTGGCGCTTATGATACAGATTATGTCCGGATTGTTCTGACATGGGGTGAATTTCCTTCCGACCTGGATTCCCACCTGTTTGGGCCTTCTCAGGATGGAAATGCCGCAGGCATGTTCCATACATACTATGCTGCGAAAAACTATGAGTATAGCGGACAAATGATTGCGAATCTGGATGTAGATGATGTAACAAGCTACGGGCCGGAAACGACAACGATTTATGTGAGAAATACTAATAAGAAATACAGCTTTTTTATTCATGATTTTACAAATAGAAGCAGTACTTCTTCCACAGCATTATCTTCTTCAGGCGCTCAGGTGCAGATTTTTATCGGCAATGAACTGAAGAGAACCTTTAATGTTCCGGTGGGCAAGGAAGGTACTGTATGGCATGTATTCGATTATGATGCAGCGGGGGAAACTATCACACCGGTAAATAAATTCAGTTACAGCAGTGATCCGGGTTCGCTTGGTGTGACACCGTTTAATCTCTCGCCAGAAGAAGAAATGCTAAAAGAGTTTGCAAATCTGCCTGAAAAATAAAAGTATGGATTCAGGCAGGATAACTGGATAGTGAAATTTTAGTTCAGCAGGAGCTGGCGGAAATGTGATTTCATCATGTTTCCGCCAGTTTTTATAACTTGACAAACATACCGTTGGTATGTTAGGATAAATGTATACGATTCTCATGGTAAGGAGGTGCATACAGTGGCAAGAAATAAGCATCCGGAAGAAACCGTGAATCTGATACTGGATGTTGCTTTTCGGCAGTTTATGGAAAAAGGATACGAACAGACATCTATCCAGGGCATAATTAATGAGTTAGGCGGTCTTAGCAAAGGTGCCATTTATCATCATTTTAAGTCTAAAGAAGATATTTTAATTGCAGTTACCGAAAAAATAATGGCTGAATCCAACCGCATGCTTGCTGGCATCCGTGACCGAACAGACCTGAACGGAATAGAGAAGCTGAAAATGATTTTTAAAAAATCCATCAGCCGTCCAGTACAGAATGATATTTTTACTGTTGCGCCAGATTTTCATAAGAATCCGAAACTTCTTTTCAGTCTGCTGCATGATACTATAGAAGAAGCAGCGCCCAATTATATTCTGCCGGTGATAGAGCAGGGAATTTCGGACGGCTCAATAAAAACAGATTATCCGAAACAGCTGGCAGAACTCATTCTGCTGGCAGCAAATATCTGGATGAATCCTATGATATTTGCCAGTTCTGAAGAAGATTCTTTCCGTAAATTTATGGTATTTCAACAGATGCTGCAGGGGTTCGGACTGTATGTGATAGATGATGAAATGTTACAAAGACTGCAGGAACTGACATCTATTTATCAAAAGAGCAGGTAGAACAACAGATTTTAAAGGCTGCCTGGACGCCAGGCGGAACAGGGTCTCCATTCGGCGTGCCGGTGATCTATATGATCCGAGCGGACCGGGGCCTGTCAGGCGGAACAGAAAAAGGAAAACATTTCTCTGCCTGGCGTTCGGGAATCAGCAAAAGCGGACTGCCAGATCCGGGATACTTCGTACTGAATACAGTATCCCGAAATTTTATAATCATATACATACCGACGTGCGGTATTGAAAGGAGAGAGAATGAAAGCATATAATGAAACAAACGATTAAAAAATACGGCAGGATATCTAAAAGCTGAAATAGAAAAAATGGAGGTTTAAATATGAATCAGAAATTGTTTTCCAAAGATTTTACACTTGTTGTTATTGGACAGATTATATCTTTATCAGGCAATGCCATGATCCGGTTTGCGCTGCCTTTATACCTGCTAAATATGACAGGTTCATCGGCGCTATATGGAACGATTACCGCATGTGCCTTTCTTCCCGCTATTCTGCTTTCGCCTGTCGGAGGCATTATTGCGGACAGGGTAAATAAAAGAAATATTATGGTTATACTGGATTTTATGACAGCAGCAGTTATTTTAGCATTTTCTATTTTTAGGAACAGTGTAAATCTTATTTTGCTTTTAACGGTTACGCTGATGTTATTGTATGGCATTGCGGGAGCATATCAGCCGTCTGTTCAGGCATCCATACCTGCGCTTACCAGCCAGGAGCATTTTATGGCGGCAAACTCTGTGATCAATACCATCAGTTCCTTTGCTTCTTTAACAGGTCCTGTTCTCGGCGGTATTTTATACAGCGTATATGGATTAGAGCCTTTATTACGGGCCTGTGTGGTATGCTTTTTTGCATCGGCGGTTATGGAAATTTTTATTAAAATACCGTTTCAAAAACAGGATTTCCATGGAAGCATATTAAAAACTGCCCGGGCTGATTTGGCACAAAGTGTTCATTTTATCCGAAAGGAGAAGCCTGTGATTGGAAAAATCCTTTTTGCAGTATGCGGAATTAACCTGTTCCTGTCTGCAATGATTATCGTTGCACTTCCATATCTGATTACAGAAGTACTGAATTTTGAAGCAGCACAGGCAAACAGGCTCTATGGATTTGCTCAGGGAGCAATGGCAGCAGGAGGACTGGCCGGAGGGATCGGTGCTGGTGTTTTTGCAAATAAACTGGTTCTAAAAAATGCAGGGAATCTGATTATTGCAGGCGCATGCGGCGTATTTCCAGTCGGTGCTGCATTGTGTCTGACTTCATCCGCATGGGTTAATTACATTGTAATAACGGTATGCTGTTTTTTCATTCTTGTATGTTCGACTATTTTTACTGTGCAGATGATGTCTTTTATTCAGGCCGAAACGCCGCAGTATCTGATTGGAAAGGTAATTTCTGTCGTGTTAACGGCTGCAATGTGTACACAGCCGTTAGGAAATGCACTTTATGGGATTTTGTTTGAGATAAGCAGAGGGGCTGAATATGCGGTTGTATTATTTTCAGGGGCGGTATCGCTGATGATTGCTGCCGGTATGCGGAACACTTTTAAAAAATTTTCAGCAGAACTGTCTTAAAGCATGTTGAAAAATCATTCCTGCAAGCTGTACCTGCTGCTTTGCGGAAATTAACCGGACGCTGGGAAGAGATACTTTTTCCTTTTTCTGTTCCGCTTTCGAATAGTTTTTCTGCCTCCAGGCTGTGGCGTCGGACGGACCGGTGCCGGATGACCTTGATGATTCCCTCCAAGGCTGCTTTTGTGGTATCATAGGAATATATACCAGAAAAATACTAAGGAGGAGATATCTGGCATGACATACATATATCACTACAAATCCCCGGTCGGAGACATGACAGCGTTCAGTAACGGTTTAGCTTTAACGGCACTGCATTTTAACGGTCAGAAATATGCTTCGCGCATGATAAAAGGAGACTATGAAGAAAAAATGCTGCCTGTATTTGAGCAGACAAAACAGTGGCTGGATTTATATTTTGACAAAAAAATCCCGGATTTTATGCCGCAGATTTTTTTAACCGGGTCACAGTTTCAATTGGAAGTATGGGATATTCTGGCAAAAATACCGTACGGGCAGACAATTACATATGGAGATATTGCAAAGCAGATTGCAAGGCAGCGCAAAATAGAATGCATGTCGCCTCAGGCAGCAGGGCAGGCAGTGGGGCATAATCCGGCCGCTATTCTGATTCCATGCCACCGGGTAGTCGGGACAGGGGGAAAACTGACCGGATATGCGGGAGGTATTGATAAGAAAAAGGCACTCCTGGCAATTGAGCAGGAGGGACTGGCTGCTGTTTAGGAAACGCACTTTCATGATGAATGCAGGAAACCGACGCACTATATATTGACTTTTTGAAAAATAATGATACAATATATGGTACTGATTCAAATGCAGTCAAGCAGTAAGAGTCGAAACGCTGTCAAAAGGAGCATGAAATGAAAATTACGAAAAGAAATGGTGCAGAAGTACAGTTTGACCAGTCCAAAATCGCAGATGCTGTCTGCGCAGCCAACAAAGAAGTAGACCCTATCTACAGACTAAACGAATACCAGATCCAGGCTATTGCCGGTTCTGTAGAAAAGAAATTAAGTTCCATGACACATATTGCGCATGTAGAAGATATCCAGAACCTGGTAGAAACAGGAATCATGGAAATGCGCGGATATGAAGTGGCCCAGAAGTATGTCCGCTACCGATATAAGAGGGAGTTAACGCGAAAATCCAATACAACCGATAACGGCATTCTTGCCTTGATTGAGCATTTGAATGAAGATATCAATCAGGAAAATTCCAATAAGAATCCTGTCATTAACTCTACCCAGAGGGATTATATGGCCGGGGAGGTTAGTAAAGATTTAACGGTGCGGATTCTGCTGCCGGAGGAAATTACAAGGGCTCATGAGGAGGGTATCATTCATTTTCACGATGCGGATTATTTTGCCCAGAAAGAACACAACTGTGATCTGATTAATTTAGACGATATGCTGCAGAACGGAACGGTGATCAGTGAAACACTGATTGAAAAACCTCATAGTTTTTTTACGGCATGCAATGTTACAACACAGATTGTCGCCCAGGTAGCCAGCAACCAGTATGGCGGGCAGACGTTCACCCTGTCGCATCTTGCGCCGTTTGTAGAAATCAGCCGTCAGAAA
Source organism: uncultured Eubacterium sp. (assembly GCA_910580075.1). Classification (GTDB taxonomy): domain Bacteria; phylum Bacillota; class Clostridia; order Lachnospirales; family Lachnospiraceae; genus Eubacterium_J. Next base: position 15,272 of record CAJTVR010000072.1, read on the forward strand.
ATCCGTGCAGCTGTTATAGAAGAACGAAAAGAATGCAATGATACACTGGATGAAAAGATTATAGAAGAAGTTGTAAAAAAACGCCTGAAAGCGGAAGTAAGAAACGGAATCCAGACAATTCAGTACCAGCTGATTACACTGATGACATGTAACGGACAGGCACCGTTTGTGACAGTATTTATGTATTTAGATGAGGTGCCGCAGGGACAGCTGCGGGAAGATTTAGCCATGATGATTGAAGAGGTGCTGCTTCAGCGCATGCAGGGCGTAAAAAATGAAAAGGGCATCTGGATTACACCGGCTTTTCCGAAGCTTATTTATGTTTTGGATGAAGATAATATTACAAAAGACTCCAAATACTGGTATTTAACGGAATTAGCAGCAAAATGTACATCTAAGCGGATGGTTCCGGATTATATTTCTGCAAAAGTTATGCGTGAGCTCAAAAAGGGAGATGTATATCCATGCATGGGATGCCGTTCGTTTCCGACAGTAGAAGACAGCCAGCGCAATGCAGACGGCAGCCGGAAGTATTATGGCAGGTTTAACCAGGGTGTTGTAACGCTTAATCTGGTGGATGCGGCATGCTCTTCCTACGGGGATATGGAAAAATTCTGGGAAATTCTGGAAGAAAGACTGGAGCTTTGCCACCGTGCCCTCCGATGCCGGCATGAGAGGCTGTTAGGAACGGTTTCGGATGTTGCTCCTATTTTATGGCAGCATGGTGCACTGGCCAGGCTGAAAAAAGGAGAGAAAATCGACCGTCTGCTTTATGACGGTTATTCAACCATATCATTAGGATATGCAGGGCTTTGCGAAATGTGCGTGCGCATGACCGGAAAGACCCATACTTCTTTGGAAGGGCGCAAGTTTGCTTTAAAAGTCATGCAGAAACTGAATGATAAATGCCAGGAATGGAAAGAAGCAGAACATATCAGCTATTCAGTATATGGCACGCCGATGGAATCTACCACTTACCGGTTTGCAAAATGTCTGCAGAAGCGTTTTGGTATTCTGGAGGGTGTTACAGACAAAAATTATATTACGAACAGCTATCATGTTCATGTGACAGAGCAGATCGATGCCTTTACCAAGCTGAAATTTGAGTCGGAATTCCAGAAACTTTCGCCAGGCGGCGCAATCAGTTATGTGGAAGTACCGGATCTTCAGAAAAACATTGAATCTGTACTGGCTGTCATGAAAGCAATCTATGACAATATTGTATATGCGGAATTAAATACAAAAAGCGACTACTGTGAAAAATGCGGATTCGACGGTGAGATTAAAATCGTTTCGGATGATGAAGGAAAGCTGGTATGGGAATGTCCGAACTGCGGCAACAGAGACCAGGACTACCTGTGCGTAGCCAGAAGGACCTGCGGCTATATCGGCACGCAGTTCTGGAATCAGGGGCGCACACAGGAAATCCGGGAGCGTGTGCTGCATTTATAAACACATCCGAAGCAGAGAAACAGGCATTCACAGCTGATAGAAAAGTGCTGAAAAGGAGAAAACAGATATGGAGCAAAAAAGCAATATTACGCTGATTGGAATGCCTGGTGCCGGCAAGAGTACGGCAGGCATAGTGCTTGCAAAAGTACTCGGTTACCGTTTTATTGACAGCGACCTGGAAATTCAGGAAACATACGGTGCGCTGCTGCATGAACTCATTCAGCGCTATGGAAATGAAAAATTTCTGGAAATGGAAAACAGGGTTAATGCTGCAGTTTCACCACAGCGGTCTGTAATTGCCACTGGCGGAAGTGCAGTTTATGGAAAAGAAGCAATGGAGCATTTTCGGGATATATCTGTCGTGGTTTATCTGAGGCTGACTTATGAAAATCTGATATTGCGGCTTGGCGATTTAAAAGAGCGCGGAGTCATTATGAAACCGGGTCAGACACTGCAGGATATTATTAAAGAGAGACAGCCGCTTTATGAACACTATGCGCATGTAACGATAGATGCAGACGGGCTGGATATCCGGGGAATTGTGGAAACAATTGTAAATGAAGTAAAAGAGGCTGTCAGCTGACAGGCCTCTTTTTTTCAGGAAAAAGCGGCATAAAAACTGTCATGGCAGAGTGTTCCCTGAACGGATATGCCATAGCATCCTGTTATGTTACAGCTGGTACTTTTCAAACAGTTCGTTTCGGAAATTTTCATCCGTGCTGGCTCTTTCCAGATCATCCAGACGGTTTTCCTTAAGCAGAATCTGATTCAGACGGAAAAACCGCAGGAGCATGTTCCGGCCTTCTGCACGGCCTTGTTCCAGCCCTTCGTTAAATGTATGCTGTAAATGTTTTTTTGCATTATATTCTGTAAGCAGCATATGTAACACCTCGCTTCTGCTGTGGATTAAAATATCCTTTAGAATGTCTTTTTCTATGCAGTCATCAATTGCCTGTTCGAGTGCATATTCGAGACGGTATCCGGCATCCAGGTTTTTGTTTACGGTTTCTACAAAGCATGTATATTCCAGCAGTCTGCGGCAGTTTTGCAGCAGTTTTTCATTGTGTCCAGGGTTGATGTTCAGGACGCGCACCCGGCATTCCAGAGCCGGCTGTGCAGCTGTTTCCTGTTCCGGATTTCCTGTTTCCGGTTCAAAGGCATCGGAGAGCTTTAGTTCAAGTTCATCCGGCTGGTTCTGCCTTCCGTTGTAAAACACAATATACTGCGGCCGTGGCAGTCTGACCAGGGTTTTTCCATAAATATCAAGGCCGTTTCGGCTGATATAGGATACATACAGCCTTGCAAAATAGGATAGTCCCCGCACCGGCATATTTGGATTAAAGGTGGAATGGTGCTCATAAAGGTTCAGTACTGAGGCTATGATAAAGGACAGGTCATTTTTCATGGACAGGTATACTGCGTTTTCAATTGTCGTGACTTCGAATTCACGGGGATGGCTGTAGCTGCTTGCGTTCAGCGCATTGTAAAGGTCAAGCATTGCAGATCTGTCCTGAAATACTTTCCGGAACAGGTCGTCTTTAAATGTACGGCTTAAAAACAGCCGTTTCCACCATCCAGTTATATGGTACGTGAATTTTTTCTTTTTTTCTTTTGCCATTTGTTTCCTCCATTATATATGAATGACTGCTGCAATACAACATGAAAATGGGAATACTTTTAGAGCGGGCCGGTAATGGAACATATAAAAAGAGAACTTCTGGAAATTCTTTCAGTCAGGGAAGATCAGACAAATTTGAGATGATTGAAAAATGAACAAAAAACAGAAGGGATTCAGAACGTGCCTTAAAAATGTTTTCCATATGATGTAGTTCACAGTCTGCAGAGAATACAGTTTGCGGGAATGATTTTTAAGACACGCTCTAAGATGTATGTACGGGGCAGGTAAACGGATATTCCGTATAGCTGACGGCTTTGAATTGCAGGATTTTGATTAACTGAGTTTTAGATGCTTCGCACATGGGGTATTGTCTGCTTATAGCAGGGCCGGATCTTTGACATGATTTGCTTCAAACGCATTCTGTCTGTCGATGCAGGTACCGCAGCGGCCGCATGGAAACTGGCCGCCTTCATAGCAGCTCCAGGTCAGTTCATAAGGCACCCGGAGTCTCAGGCCCTCTTTTACTACGTCTGCTTTGCTGCTGTTTATAAAAGGAGCTTCCAAACGGAGAGTTTTGCCGCTTCCCAGCGTTACCGCAAGGTTCATGCTGTCAAAAAATGCCCTGCTGCAGTCAGGATAAGCGCTGCCTGCTGCATCATCCTGATGGGCACCGTAATAAATACAGCTGCAGCCCATGGAAAGAGCCATGCTTGCAGCAGAAGCCAGAAACAGACCATTACGGAACGGCACATAGGTGGATACAAGTCCGTCCGGTCTGTTTTCTAACTGGCTGGCATAGGATTCTTTGGGGATTTCCTGCTGGGAATGGGACAAAAGACTACAGCTGCTTTCTGCAAAAACAGGCGTAAGATCTAACTGTTTCCCATTTAATCCGTAATATGTTAAAATCTTTGCAGCAGCTTCGATTTCTTTTTCGTGTTTCTGTCCGTAAGTAATAGAAAGCGGAATAACCTGTTCTTTTCCATGCCGTTCGATGGCAAGGGCCAGACAGGTGGTGCTGTCAATGCCGCCGCTGAATAATACCATTGCTTTTTCTTTCATAGCAGTTCCTTTCGTTAATTTTATCAGGCAGTTTTTACCTGATTAAATGACGGATACCCGGGTTTACCTGTTGTCTATTTTTTCCGGATACAGGTCGTGGCGGGTCAGGCGATCGAAAGCTGCCTGTTCCCAGCAGGTGCCTGGCTTGCCGTAATTGCAGTAAGGATCTATGGAAATGCCTCCGCGCGGGGTAAATTTGCCCCAGACTTCGATGTATTTTGGATCCATCAGCCTGATTAAATCTTCCATGATAATATTTACACAGTCTTCATGAAAATCTCCGTGATTTCTAAAGCTGAACAGATACAGCTTGAGTGATTTGCTCTCCACCATCCGTTCTCCCGGTACATAGGAAATATAAATGGTGGCAAAATCCGGCTGTCCTGTCATAGGACAAAGACTGGTAAATTCCGGGCAGTTAAATTTAACAAAATAGTCATGATCCGGGTGCTTGTTTGGGAAAGTTTCCAGCACTTGCGGGGCATAATCATCCGGGTATTTTGTATTCTGGTTTCCTAAAAAAGTAATGCCGTTTAATTCTTCAGAGTTTCTTCCCTGCATGTCCTGCTCCTTTCAGGTACAGATGTGTGCCGGCGGCTGTAAAACTCTATAAACCCGTATAGATACAGGCTTTGATGCCGGTTTTACGCTCGCCTTATTTATGATAAGTAACAGTATAAAAGTTATAAGATTCAAAGGGCTGCCAGTCCGGCCGCCAGAAGCGGGGATGAACTGCCAGCCGGTAAGTAAGGGGCGAAGATAGCAGCAAAGACTATGCTTTGTGTATGTTCGCATGTCTGCCCGCAGTAATCTGTCCGAGTGCTTTTACCAGCAGTACACCGCAGACGGCCGGTATCACCTGTCCGATGCAAAGGCTTGCTGCCAGCGGCAGATACGGCAGTTTCAGCAGATAAGACAGCCAGAGCGGAACACCCAGCCCCGGTACCAGCACGATAGGAATCAGGATCAGCCAGCGGTTTAGATGCAGTGTGCGTATGCCGGTAATCAGCGAAGCTGTTACAATACCAACCATGCATCCTCCGATCATATCCAGAAGACCTAATCCTCCAAACAGCATGTTTGCTATGAAATTTGCGAGACCAAGTGGTATAATCAAAAACGGGAACAGATAGGAAAGAGCATACAGCGCCGTAGCGATCCGGATCTGATAAGCGCCGAAAGAAAAACTCTGGGTAAAATACAGCACCGTTACATACAGTGCAATTACCATAGCAGAAAATGTCAGTTTCTGCACTTTGCTCATATCTTTATCAATCATATTGATTCACCTCCAAATAAATGCACAACAGCTTAATAAGTTACAGCTGTCCCTAGTTTTGTTTATTGACAGGATGGTCTCGAACTGTCAGTTTCATATTCGGAAGCATGCTGCATGATCTGCAGACATGCAAGAGTATACAACATGATCCGGAAAAATGCAAGATAAAAATTCAGATGTGCCTTTGATTTTGTAAAAAAAATATAAAATCTATTGACATCTCAAAAATATGCATTATAATGTATAAAAGGCTAAATACTTCCAAAATACAGTCAGTGATCATGCTTCTGTATCAGGAGCATATTTTTTTAATCAGACATTAGCACTCACATATGAAGAGTGCTACCAAGAATTATGTCGAAATATAACAGCTGTCTGTGGATATCCGCTAATATTCTTTTGACTTCTCAGTAACCGGTGATTTCAGTGTTTCTTAAAAATAGTATAATACAATGCTGCAGACTTTCCATTTTTGCCAGAAACAGAAATGATAATTCAAAAAATATTTTCAGAAACAGGAGGATTTTTATGGTACAACGTGAAAAAATGAATAGTGAAGAAATCAACGAAAACAGAATACCGGAAATCGAAAAAGAAATCACTGATTCCGATATTATAGAATTATCCCATGAGCTGACATACCGCCGTTTTTTGTTAAGCGACGGAAAAATCCGCAGCTTTTTCCAGAAACTGACGATTCCAGAGTATCTTGCACTGCACATTATTAAAGAAAGCGAACAGCAGGATGAGTCTGGAAAAACATATCTTACAGGTATCGCAGAGAAAATGCAAAGGACAGTCCGTCAGACGTCTCATCTGGTAAAATCCTTGCAGGAACGCGGATTTCTGGCCTGGTCTCATGATGGCGACGGGAGCGAGGGTACATATGTCACAATTACGCAGGAGGGCAAAAAAATGCTGGCAGAGGAAGAAGACACACTGAAAGAATTCTATGGCAGGGTTTTTGCCCGATTTGGCAAAGACAGCCTGATGGAGCTTTTACGGCTGATGAAACAGCTGGAATCTGTTATGGGTGCTGAGTTTAAAGCAATGGAAGGAGCTGGTGAATAGATGATAGAGCAGCTGAATAATTATGCAGCAAAAAAAGAAGATGCATGCCGAAAGAATGATATGATTTCACCAAGGCTGTATGAAGAATACGGTGTCAATCTGGGTCTCCGTGACGAAAAAGGCAACGGTGTGCTGACCGGGCTGACAAGAATATCTAAAATCGTATCTGCAAAATTTGAAAACGGCAGGAAAATACCATGTGACGGTGAACTGTGGTACCGCGGTTACCGGGTGGAGGATCTGATTAGAAATCTCGGCGATACAGAAATGGGATTTGAAAAAACTGCTTATCTGCTTTTAATGGGCGAGATGCCATCGGATGAAGAATACCAGGAATTTTATCAGATCGTCGGGGAATGCCGTACGCTGCCTCCGAATTTTACGAGAGATGTTATAATGAAAAAACCTGGCGCGGATATTATGAATACGATGACAAGAAGTATTCTGAATCTGGCAGCCTATGATGAAAATGCCATGGATACAAGTGTTACAAACAGCCTGCGGCAGTGCATCCAGCTTATCAGCCAGTTTCCGGCGCTGGCGGTTTATGGCTATAATGCTTACAATTATTATGTAAATCAGTCAAGCATGATTATCCATAATCCGGAACCGTCACTGTCTGCGGCAGAAAATATTCTGCGGATGCTAAGACCTGACCGGCAGTATACCCAGGTGGAAGCAAAGGTACTTGATACGGCCCTGATTTTGCATATGGAGCATGGCGGCGGTAATAATTCCACTTTTACAACAAGAGTTGTCAGCTCTTCCGGATCGGATACATATTCGACAATTGCAGCAGCGATGTCTTCCTTAAAAGGTCCGAAACATGGCGGAGCAAATATCAAGGTTATGGAAATGATGTCAGATATCCGTGATCATGTAAAAGACTATGCGGATAAAGAGGAGCTGGCTGCGTACCTGTCTAAGATACTCGACGGGGAAGCCTTTGACGGCAGAAAGCTGATTTATGGAATGGGCCATGCTGTTTATACACTTTCAGATCCAAGGGAACGTGTATTTAAGAAATATGTAGAAAAGCTGGCAGAAGCAAAGGGCAGGCAGCAGGATATGATGCTGTATCAGAATGTGGAAGATCTGGCTCCGGTTCTGATTGGCAGCAAACGCAATAGAAATAAAGATGCCAGTCCGAATGTGGACTTTTACAGCGGATTTGTATATGAAATGCTTGGAATCCCGCAGGAACTGTATACAGCGATGTTTGCAGTAGCCAGAATTGTGGGCTGGAGTGCGCACCGCATTGAAGAATTAATCTGTACGGACAAGATCATCAGGCCGGCATATATGAGCGTGATGGAAAAGCGGTAGAATGCTCTCCGCCGGGCATGCGGCCCCAAAATGCTGTTTTACAAATCAGCAGTATAGATTAACCGGATGGCGGAGTGCATCACAAAGCCAGTTACTGGCATTCAAGGAAAACAGATCAATGCGTAAGATGCAGGGCAGGGAAACTTACAGGCTAACCGGACGCCGGGACGGAGAAACTTTTTCCTTTTTCTGTTCCGCCTGCAAACAGTAAGAAATTCTAAAT
>CAJTVR010000073.1 GCA_910580075.1 uncultured Eubacterium sp.
TTATGGATGCCGAAAAAAATCACTTGGCTTTACGTCTATTTGTCATATCATCATCTGACATGATGCTGCAGGATGTCTGCTTTCTTGCGCATATTTCATCTGCATAAAAACAGTAATCACATTTCAGATTGCAAAGCCCGGAGGCGGGTTTAATTAAATAGTTCATCTGCGGCATATTATGGTCTCCTGCTGCTAGTGTTAAATCTGCTGGCGGTGTTCTGCCAGACACAGAGTAAGTAAAATCAGCCAGTGCTGTCTGGCCGGATATAAATCTGTGCAGATCATATCTTACCGCTGCCAGTAAAAAAAATCAAGGACAGAAACGGACTAGTAACGGAATCTGTGACAGAAAGAGAAAATACCGTGAAGCAAAGCAGAAACAAAACGGAAACTGGAAAGGAAGAAAAAACAAATAATGAATCAGAATAGAAATGGAGGTTCACAAAATTATGCATTTTGCCGATGTAAAAGGAATACTGACAGGCAGAGACGGCCAGTATGGAATGAACATATACAGAGGATGCACTCACGGCTGTATTTACTGTGACAGCAGAAGCAGATGCTATCAGTTTACACATCCGTTTGAAGATATCGAAGTGAAACAGAATGCACCGCAGCTGCTGGAAGCAGCCCTGAAATCAAAGAGAAAGAAATGCATGATTGCGACAGGCTCCATGTCTGATCCGTATATGCACTGTGAAGAACAGCTGCGGCTGACGAGAAAATGTCTGGAACTGATTTTAAAATATGGTTTTGGAGCAGCAGTTCAGACAAAATCAGACCGGATTTTGCAGGATATTGATTTGCTGGATGCGATTAACCGTGAATCAAAGTGCGTAGTACAGATGACACTGACAGCTTATGATGATGCCCTGTGCAGCATCATCGAGCCGCATGTATGCAGTACGGGACGGCGGATTGAAGTGTTAGAAGAAATGCGCAGGCGGGGAATTCCGGTTATTGTGTGGATGACGCCGCTGCTGCCGTTTATCGATGATACAAGACAGAACGTGACGGCGATATTAAACGCATGTGTGCAGACCGGTGTAAAAGGCATTATCTGCTTTGGCATGGGACTGACTCTTAGAGAAGGCAGCAGAGAATATTACTATGCGGCTCTGGACCGGCATTTTCCGGGAATGAAAGAAGCATATATCCAAAGGTATCAGAATGCCTATGAGATACCAAGCCCGGATGCAGCAGGGCTGATGAAATTATTCCGCATGTTTTGTGAAGAACACGGCATCATGTACCAGCCAAAGGAGTGCTTTGCGTTTATCCGCCAGTTTCCAGAAAAATACAGGCAGATCAGTCTGTTTGATTTTGCCTGAATGAAAAATAGAAAGGGAGAGGTATGTTTTATGAAGCGAAACAGTGAGAAAAAACGAATGTTTCTGACAGCCGGACTATTGATATTTTGTGTGATGGCGCTGACTGTCATGACTGATGGCCGGAGTTTATTATATGCAGATAACGGGAATGCTGTATATGGAGCGAAGAAGGCGGCTGAAAGCGGAGAGCCGGAAACAGCATCTGATTCCCAGTCATCGTTTTCCCAGGCATACGGGTATACAGGATATCTGGATGAATGCCGGCAGTGGGAGGGCTGTACAGCGTTTGCGGGACAGGATTACGATGGTGACGGAAAGACGGACAGGGTATGGCGGACTTTTCAGGAAAATACAGGTTACTGTAAATACAGGATTGAATTTGGCAGTCAGACGGTGCTTGATTTAGGCAGAAAATTATGGTATCATGGGAAACCAGTTATAAAAGCAGCTGATATTAACAGTGATGGAAAACGTGAGATTATTTTTTCCCTGAAGTATGAAACAGCTACGGATATGAGAGGTTTTGGAGACACTGTAGTATTCGAAAAGAAGGGAGATACTTACGTCAGGGCAGCTCTGCCGTTTCAGGAAAGCAGCAGTGGTTACCGCCAGGAGGTCACAGTACATTATAGTAAGAAGCAAAAGCAGCTGATCACAGTTTCTCTGGATGTGGCAGATTTCAAGACAGATATTCCGGTTGGACGGGTATTGTGGAAGGACGCCATGTACAGGGACAATTATAAAAATGCCAGTTATAATTCCTGTATCTGGGATACTTTTCTGGTAAAAGAGGGGCAGAAGGAGAGACTGGCATGCAGGCTGCATCTTTTTGACAAATGGTCAGAATATGGACTGATTCTGGTATTAGACTACAAGGACGGGCAGTATTTTGTCAAAAAGACGTATCTTACATCTGACGAATTTTCAGACAGGCTGTCTGGAAAATGACAATATTTTGTCAGAAAAGAATATATGATGATCTGACGGGTGCTCAGTCAGGCGGGCTGGAAAATTATAAACTTCAGCCCGAAAGGCGTATGCTGCACCAGCCAGTCTGGTAATTTACAAACTTTAGCCAGAAAAGATTATCTTATATCTGACGGTGCTCAGTCAGGCGGGCTCGCAGCTTTAAACTTTAGCTGGAAAAGGTTATGCTGCACCAGCCAGGTGTACAGACAGCCTGGCATATTACAGTCTGGTAAGTGAAAGGAGTTCTATTATGAACAGATATCTAAGAAAAATATGCACAATGCTTTTAACAGGAACCGTATGCCTGTCCGTGTTCAGCGGCTGTTCCTCTTCTGAACAGACACCGCCTTTAGAGACATCAGATGCAGGTGAATCTGCAGCAGAAGACGGTGCAGGTGAAGAAGACAGTACAAAGAGCAGCAGTCTGGGGGAATTTTCAATAGAAGATATTTACGGGGAAACATATACAAACGAGATGTTTAGCGAATATGATCTTACAATGGTAAACATTTTCGCCACATGGTGTACACCCTGTATTAATGAAATACCGGATTTGCAGGAACTGTATATAAAAATGAAAGATCAGGGAGTCGGGATAGCCGGAATTGTGCTGGATACAGCGGATTTAGAGGGGAATAAAGATGAGGAAGCTGTAGAAAAGGCAAAAATTTTAGCAAAAGAGCTGGAAGTAACCTATCCGTTTCTGATCCCGGATAAAGCTCTTATGAGCGGGCGGCTGAAAGGGATTGATGCAGTGCCGGAAACATTTTTTGTGGATAAAAACGGAATGATTACGGGTGAATCGTATACTGGAAGCCGCAGCCTGAAAGCCTGGGAAGAGATTGTGGAAACAGAGCTTGAGGCTTTAGAAGGAGATCATCAGTGAAAAGCAAAAAACGATGGAACTGGTGCGGACTATGTGCGGCAGCCGCGGGAGTTTTGATGATGGCTTACGGCATCAGCCGCGGTGAAATGCAGGTGGTGTTTGAAAAAGCAGTGAATATATGTCTGGAGTGTGTTGGAATTGGGTAAAAAGAAAAATATCAGTGAATGGCACCGGCACAGAGTACAGGCCCTGTGGGCATTATTGTCAAACAGCTATCTGGCAGGATTTGCACAGGGAAAGATTTACCGGGGGCCGTTGAAAAAACTCTGTCTTCCGGGATTAAACTGTTATTCATGCCCAGGTGCGTTAGGTTCCTGTCCGATTGGCGCATTGCAGGCAGTGATAGGAAACTGGAATTTTAAGTTTGCGTTTTATGTAGCGGGATTCCTTATGTTTATAGGGGCATTGTTCGGAAGATTCGCCTGCGGATGGCTCTGTCCGTTTGGACTGATTCAGGATCTGCTGCATAAAATTCCACTGCCCGTGAAAATAAAATCTTTTCGCGGGGACAGAATTTTGAGGAAATTAAAGTATGTGATTCTTCTATTATTTGTTATACTTTTGCCGCTGTGTCTGACCGATGTGCTGGGACAGGGGACACCGTATTTCTGCAAACTAATCTGTCCGGCCGGAACACTTGAGGGCGGGATTATACTTGTACTGCTGAATCAGTCTATGCGTTCTGCTGTCGGATGGCTGTATGCATGGAAAAATGTACTTTTATTTTTAACGATACTGGCTGCCATGGTGATTTACCGTCCGTTCTGCAAATACATATGTCCGCTTGGAGCTGTTTACTCGCTGTTTCAGCCAGTTGCGGTGTTCCGCTATCAGACAGACAGGAAAAAATGTACCAATTGCGGTGCCTGCGCAAATGTATGCGGGATGCAGGTGAATCCGGCAGAGAAGATCAATCATGCAGAGTGTATCTGCTGCGGAAAATGTAAAAAAATCTGTAAGGAGAATGCGATATCAGGCGGCATGCAGTTTTTTACTATGCCGGAACGTGAAAAGATTCAGTCGTGATTACCGGCATGCAGTTTTTTACTATGCCGGAACGTGAAAAGATTCGGTCGTGATTACCGGCAGCCGGAGCGTAAAATTCTGCTCTGAAAGCCGGGTTTTGATATATTTTCCATGTATAAATTGTATTTTTTTGGATACAATAGTAGTTGATGTACGCTTGTCGGTTGCGACAAAAAAACATGTATTAATGAAAAAACATAAGAAATATCGATAAAATTTACTTGTTTTCCAGGCTTTTTTCGGCTATACTAAGAGTCACATGATGGGTTATATTTTTAGAATTGCTTCATACGCGCAAAAGCGCTTCAAATTTATAGCCACAAATAAATGTTGTAAGCAACCAGTTATTGTAGTACGCTATAATTATGGTTGAGAAAGGATGGATTTATGCGAGCAAAGGAAATTACAGATTGTGAGAAGGTTGTCATGAAATGTGTTTGGGACAGTCCGCAGGATTTATCAATGCAGGAAATCACTGAGATGGTTAACACAAAACATGGAAAGAACTGGAAGACACAGACGGTATCAACATTCCTTGCGAGACTTGTTAAGAAAGACTATCTCAAAATGTATCGGAAAGGAAGATGTTTTTATTATCAGCCATTGGTTGACAAAGAAGAATACAAAGATGATGTGTTAAAAGATTACGTTCAGTTTTGGAATGGAGGCAGTATGTCAGCGTTTGTATGCGGATTGTTTGGAAAGGAAATGCTGAGCGAATCAGAGCGAAAGGAACTAAAGACGAAAATCAATGAACTTGATTAATCAGTTGTTTTTTTCAACGATGATTAGTTCCGTAACAAGCACTCTGCTGTTAGCTGTTTGGTGGATGTTACGGAATTTTTTTATGCTGGTAAATGCGAAGCTTATTTACATAACATTGCGGTGGATCTGCCTGATGTATCTGTTTCCGATAGGCTATACGGCAGTTCTGCTGACGTATAAAGGCTGGTTTCGGGGCCAGTCGGGAGTATGGAAGCTTGTATTTGCATTTTCGGATAAACTTGCTGCACCTCTGGCGGTTATAGCTGCTATATGGTTTTTGATAGCGGCAGGCATGGTAACTGATTATTATGCCAGAGAGTACAGGAAATGGAAAAGGCGTCTGGCAGATAATATGCCGGAGGAAGACCCGAAGACGATCAGAGTATATTACAGAGTATGCCAGGAACTTGGCTTATCTGCAAAAAGACTGAAATTGATCAAAAACGTAACGATACAGATGCCGGTTGCAATTGGCTGGCTGCGCCCAAAGCTGCTTCTTCCAGAAAATAATTATACGGAAAGAGAGCTGGAACTGGTATTTTATCATGAATTGTCACATCACAAGCATAAGGATTTAAAGTACAAAACGCTGGCTATTCTTGCTACGCTGCTTCACTGCTTTAATCCGGCTGCTGTCTATGTTTACCGGATGATTAACATTTGGAGCGAGTGTATGGCAGATGTATCTGCACTGGAGGCATACGGCAGCATACGTCATCCAAAGCCTTATTTTGATAGTATTATGCATCTGCTTCCGGACGAAGAAGATCAGGAGAATGAGAATCCGTTTATTTCAGCTGTAAAAAAGGATGATGATATATTTCAGAGGAGAGTGGATTTTATGAGAAAATATTCAGGTATCAAAGGGGCGGGAAAAGTAATCACAGCAGCCCTGGCGGCAGTGTTTGCATTTGGATCGGTGTCGACAGCTTATGCGTCTGCTAAGACGATTGCCGATTTTCACAGTTCGATTTATCAGAAGTTAGAAGATGTTGAGGATGTGTCAGAAGGCTTAGTTTTAGAGGTTGGGAAATCATATGTGGCTGAGGATGGAACTGTAGTACGTTATGTTCCTGTATCGGAGCTGGATATGGACGGTATGGTAGAAATTTCTACACCAGATCAAGACGTGATATCTTCTGCAGCTGGAACAATCTATAGCTTTAATTGGTATGTAGACTCAAATACTAGATATGTTAGTGGTGAATTTACTGTTAACAGAGGTCAAACATTCTGTACATCAGTGAATGTTACACCAACTGATAAGATTTTCTGGCTTGGTATTATGGACGATGATGGCCATGCATGGTATATAGAAAGCAGGGGTTCAGCAGCGCATAATTTTAACATTTCCTCTACAAATCGATATCGTGTATATGTACAAAATAATTACACAAATGGCACAGTACTTCATGCGACAGGAGCATTTCATTATGAATAAAAAATACAAAAATTACATGTTACAGAGAAGCAGACCATTTCTGACTTCCAAAGATTATAAAGTAGTGATCTTCAAATTTGGCAAGCGCAAAGTTCCAATGTTTTACTTATCCGTGTACCGTGATGACTGACAGGTAAGGAAAGACAGAATTTGCGGCAGTATGATTTTATAATTTTATTTTAGTGCGGATGGGAACATGCAGTTCCCAGTATACTTTCAAGGCATTCTGTATTTTCGGTGCTTTGCACAATGCAGAAAAGGCGCAGCCATAGGACGCCCGGTAACTGATATGCTCCGCACAATTGAATCATGAATAAAATTACCTGCCGTTTTATTTTCATTGTTTGCTGTGCTGACAGTGAATGGCGGCAGTAAAGATGCTGTAGCTTTTGACAGCTTAGACTAATTCAATCACATCCGTTTTGCAGCCGTATCATTTTCAGAGAATTATAAAATAAGCCGTATGCAGATATCCAGTTCCGGATATCCGTATACGGCTGTTTTGATGACGGTTCCTGTTTCAGGAAAGGCTGGTTATTCCTGAATAGAATGCGGTGTGAATTTCTGAAAGTACTGTTCAGCCATTTCCCTGGAAACGTCAAAATAATTCTGGATTTTCTGAATAATACAGTCAGCAGAGATATGGTCCTTTAAATCGTAGCAGATGAGATTGCGGATGATTTTATCACGCTCCAATTCCAGTACTTCTTCCCGGCCCTGTCTGAAGCCTTCTTCCCAGCCTTCCTTAAAAATACTTTCTCCAAGTCCACGCATAGTTTATGCCTTTCATTTTTATGCAGACAGATCTCTTGACGAGAGACTTTCCAGTCTGACAAGAATGCTGTCTGATGGTTATCGTGCAAATTTAGAAAAATACTGTTCAGCCATTTCCCTGGAAACGTCAAAATAATTCTGAATTTTCTGAATGATACAGTCAGCAGAGACATGGTCTTTTAAATCGGAGCGGATGAGATTGTGAATAATTTTATCACGCTCCAATTCCCGTCCTTCTTCCCGTCCTTCTTCCCGTCCTTCTTCCCGTCCTTCTTCCCGTCCTTCTTTCCGTCCTTCTTCCCGTCCTTCTTCTAAAATACTTTCTCCAAGTCCGCTCATATGTTTTGCCTCCTTCCATAATTCCTTATTAGCAGAAAAATCAATATAATCAGAAACAGTGTCCATAAACCCGGGCCTGTGCGGGTACATGAGAGCGTTTAAAAAGCGGAGCAGGCCGTAACCCTCATCGCCTTCTTTGCCGCTGTAAACACTGCTGCCCAGGCGGATGATGACCAGGCTCATCAGGTCGTAGTCAGCCCTGGGCGTATGGCAGGGACCTGTATTTGCGGTGTTTTCCAGGCTGTAATAGGAAATGGTGTAACGCTCTCTGACCGGAATCCTGTCCCGGCAGATCCAGATACTGCAGCATTTTTCCAGGGAGCTGTAACTGGCAGATTCCGTCACAAGGGAAAGCTGGGCGGACAGCCTTCTGGCGAGATAGTAAATGCCTCTTTTCTCAATAGGATAGCCGGGACGGTAATTTTTCTGCGGTTCAAAATCAATATGCAGGTTTACGCATACATTTTCATTCGAAAGCAGCGGATTTTTAGCCCGGAAAGCCAGGTCGAACATAGAGGTTTTTTCATTAAGCTGTACAAATTCAGGACTGTCCGCGCGCAGCTGGGAATTTGTCCTTCCAGGTGATACTTCGGTAGATTCAGAAAAGGATTCACGCTCAATAAAATCCATAATCTGCCTGCGGGTGAAAGTCCTGTATTCAGGGACAGTTTCCTGAAGAATGACAGCGAGTACTTCAGGACTGTATAAGAGGACTTTGCTCTGGGCGTCCAGGCCTTCTGTGTCAGCGGTAACCTGCATAGCGCTGAGAGTTTCCATGCTTCCGTTTGTTTTGTCCATAGGCGGCACCGTCTTTCTGTATGAAGGGTTTTCTTGTGGTATGTAACAATTATACTATAAAAAGCATGGCTGGTAAAGAGTCCGTAGTATGAGAATTAATTTACAGTTAATATTTACAGATGGGTTGCAGGAATGGTTTTTTGTTTGCCGGTTTTTATGATGCCTGCGATTCACTGGAAATTTTGTATTACAGGATATCTCATTTTGGAATATTCCCGGGTGTATTTGTTATTTTCTTATTTTTTAGTTAAGCAACAGTTTTAAGAGGGATAAATTTTAATGACAGGTTTGTTGCTGAGAAATTATGTGACTACTTATATGGATGTGCACAATTAGGTTAAAAGCAAAAAACAAATCTGAATTAGATTATAGTGACAGTTGTGATTAATACAGATTGACATTGTATTTGGATTAATATACAATAGAGGAGCAACAGGAATTTATTTAGGAGGACATCATTCATGATAGAAATGAGAATAACACGTCATTCTGCTGCAGAAAAAGAGGATATTAAAGATGTAACAGTGTGGGAAGAAAGCAAAGATAGTTCTTATTATAATTATAAAAAGGATACACAATGTCATTCACAGGCTGCCAGTGCAGAGGATATATTATATTCTCTGGGATTAAATGTATAATTGTTAGAGCCTGGCAGGAAAATACGAACCTGAAAGGACTGCGGGTCTGCTGTAATCTTAGCGGATCATGCAGTCCTTTTTGCAAATCCGGCGTTATCGTACAAATTCCAGCATTATCGTAACGATCAGACTTTTTACAGCAGAGTTGACTTTTTAAAATATATGTTATATGATTTCAGTATAGTACAGTCATGAAAAGGCATACCAGAAGGCTTGCAGAGGCTTTTTGCATATGCGCAAAAAGGAGCGTTCATGTTGAAGAAAGAAAAAATTAACACCATGTTGGACAAGAAAATCAAACGTTTTTTTGCATTTAGTATCCTCAGTGTACTGATTGTATGTACAGCTGTGTTTTCGACTGTGATTCTGTATATGCAGAGGCAGACAGAGACGTCTGTAGAGGATATCAGTGGAATATACATGGAAGAAGTGAGCCTGCAGATACAGCAGAAGTTTGCATCCATTACAGAACTGCGTCTGAATCAGATTAGCGGAATGATACAGCGCTGCCAGCCCGAAACAGTTACATACGGTAAAGAGATGCTTGAAGAACTGCAGGTCAGTACAGGTGTGCGTGATTTTGCTTATATGGGAATTTATTCAGATGATGGCGAAGAAGAACGTATTACAGGAAGCCAGCTGGAAATCGCAGGTTATGACAGATTTTTGGACAGCCTTAAAGATAACGGGAGTGCCATTACAATGGCTGTGGACAGACGGGGAGAACGGTATCTGATACTGGCACAGGCAGCCGGATATCCGCTGAAGGATGGCAGCACCAGTACAGCTCTGGTTGGCGGGCTGCCGATGGATTATTTAAAAGAAGCGCTTTTTTTAAATGAAGAAGAGGCACGGATTTATTATCATGTCATTGCCAGGGACGGATCTTTTGTGATTCGAAGCAGCGATGCATACAGAAATAATTATTTCAACCGTATGGAGGCTTTATTTGAAGAACTAAATGGAAAGAAAACAGATGATTATAAAAGAGAACTGAAGGAAGCGCTCAATAATTTTTCGTCTTATATGTCAGTCGTATCTATCGGAGGCGAAAAAAGATATATGTACTGTACGCCGATTTCTGAAAACGTGGACTGGTATTTAATTACCATTATGCCAAGCGGTATTTTAAATGAACGGATTAGCAGGCTGGATTCTGTCAGGGTTGTGATTATGATTGGTTCAGCCATGATTATTCTGTTTACAATGCTTATTATTTTCATCATGTATTACAGACTGTCCAAGCAGCAGATGAAGGAGCTGGATAAAAAGGAGCGTGCCGCAGTTCAGGCAAATATGGCAAAGAGCGAATTCCTTTCCAGCATGAGCCACGATATCCGTACGCCGATGAATGCAATTATCGGCATGACAGAAATTGCGCTTCGGAATATGCAGGATATGATGCGGGTGGAAGACTGTCTGAAAAAGGTACGTCTTTCCAGCAAACATCTGTTAGGGCTTATTAATGATGTACTGGATATGTCCAAAATTGAGAGCGGAAAAATGACGCTGAATATCAGCCAGATGTCTTTACGGGAGGCTATGGATGATATTGTGAATATTATGCAGCCTCAGGTCAAAGAGCGCAGCCAGTATTTTGACATTTTTATCCGGGATATTATGGTGGAAAATGTCTGCTGTGACGGCGTGCGCCTGAATCAGGTTCTTTTAAATCTTTTGTCAAATGCGGTTAAATTTACGCCGGAAGAGGGAAGGATTGATGTGCACCTGTGGCAGGAGATATCTGAAAAAGGCGATGAATATATCTGTACACACTTTATGGTCGAAGATACGGGAATCGGAATGTCTGAGGAATTCCAGAAGAAAATTTTCGACACGTTTGCAAGAGAAGAAGAGAATGAAAAGGTACAAAAGACGATTGGTACGGGTCTTGGCACATCTATTACAAAAAGTATTGTTACGCTTATGGGCGGCAGAATTGAGGTGCACAGCAAGCAGGGAGAAGGAAGCAGTTTTCATGTGATTGTGGATTTGAAGCGTGCAGAGCATGCTGAAGACGAAATGGTGCTGCCGCAGTGGAATATTCTGGTTGTGGATGATAATGAAATGCTGTGTCTGAGTGCTGTTGCAAATCTAGAAGCGCTTGGCGTGCATGCGGACTGGGTTATGGACGGCAGGGAAGCAGTCGAAAAGGTTGCACAGCGCCATGGCAGGGGAGATGATTATCATTTTGTGCTGATTGACTGGAAGATGCCGGATATGGACGGAATAGAGACGATTAAGGAAATACACAGCAGGGTAGGAAAGGAAATACCGATATTTTTGATATCCGCTTATGACTGGAGCGAAATGGAGGAACAGTCGTTTGATACCGAAATCGAAGGATTTATTTCCAAACCGCTGTTTAAATCTACGTTATATACCCGTTTAAAACAGTATGCAGACGGCAGCGGAGAAGAAGCAGAGGAAAATGAAGAAGATAATGATTTTACGGGAAGACATGTGCTTTTAGCTGAAGATATTGATATTAACTGGGAGATCGCGAACGAGCTGTTTTCGGCATCAGGCATGCAGCTGGACTGGGCAGTGAATGGAAAAGACTGTCTGGATAAATTCAGCCAGTCAGCAGTCGGCTATTATGATGCGGTATTAATGGATGTGCGGATGCCGGTTATGAATGGCTATGATGCTACGAAGGCTATCCGGGCGCTTGACAGACCGGATAAAGATCTGCCGATTATCGCCATGACTGCAGATGCATTTGCAGATGATGCGCAGAGGTGTTTTGAATGCGGGATGAATGACCATCTGACAAAACCGCTGGATATCAGGGAATGCATGCGCACATTCCGTAAATATTTCAATGTATAAACAGGCGTTTTTTGTGATTATTATTGCATTTTTATGCATTATTAGGTATAATGTCAGATGCGGAACATTCCGTAAAAGGAGGATAATCATAATGAAAAAGTTAATAGCAGCACTCATAACATGCACACTGGCGGCAGCAATGCTGACAGGATGCGGCAGTGCATCAGATGACGGCGCTTCGTCTGGCGGAGATGTCAATGCAGAAATCACCCAGGCAGATGATGAAAAACCAGATGACGGGGACAAGGCTTCCGGGGATGAGGGAGCCGCACAGCCGGATGCGTCTGCATCAGATGATGAGAAGGACAGCGCACCGTCAGAGTTAAAGACGGTAAAAGAAGGCGTTCTTACAATGGCAACGAATGCAGCGTTTCCGCCGTATGAGTATTATGAAAGCAGCGAAGTGGTCGGCATTGATGCGGATATTGCAAAAGCCATTGCTGATAAACTGGGGCTGGAACTGAAAATCGAAGATATGGAGTTTGGTTCCATTATCATTGCAGTTACACAGGGCAAGGCTGATATGGGTCTGGCAGGAATGACAGTTACCGAGGAACGTCTGGAATCTGTAGACTTTTCGGATTCTTATGCAACTGGTATCCAGGCAGTCATCGTAACAGAAGATTCTGATATTGCAAAGATTGATGATCTGAATGGAAAGAAAATCGGCGTGCAGCTTGCTACAACCGGCGATATTTATGCAAAAGATGATTTCGGCGAGGATCATGTAGAAGCATATAACAAAGGTGCAGATGCTGTTATGGCATTAAAACAGGGCAAGGTAGATGCAGTTATTATTGATAACCAGCCGGCACTTTCTTTTGTAAAAAGTACAGAAGGGCTGAAAATCCTGGATACAGAATATGCAGTAGAAGACTATGCAGCAGCAATCGCAAAAGGAAACAGTGCACTTGTGGAAGCGGTAAACACAGCACTGGCAGAATTAAAAGAAGACGGGACAATCGATGAGATTGTGGATAAGTATATTGTTTCTGAATAAGAATGATGGAAAAACAGAGGGCATCCGGTAAGCCCTCTTTTTCCGGTTATAAAGGAGAAAACCATTGAACTTTATTGAGATGTTAAAGGACAAAATCGATTTTTATTTTATTACGGATGCACGCTGGCATTATTTTACCGACGGGGTGAAAATTACGCTGCAGGTAACGGCAGGCGCCCTGCTCATCGGACTTGTAATCGGTGTGCTGGTGTCTATCATCCGATCTGCTCATGACCAGAATCCGAAAAAGGAGTTAAGCGCGGGCGGAATCATAATGATGTTATTAAATGCAGTCTGCAGGCTGTATCTGACGGTCATCCGCGGTACGCCTACACTTGTGCAGCTGCTTTTGATTTACTTTTTCTTTCTGGCAAATGTGGATAATAAAATAACGACTGCTACAGTGGCATTTGGGATTAACTCCGGGGCATATCTGGCTGAGATTTTCCGCTCCGGTATTATGTCGATTGACCAGGGACAGATGGAGGCGGGACGTTCCCTCGGGCTTGGCTATGCAAAGACAATGCAGAAAATCATTCTGCCGCAGGCATTTAAAAATACGCTTCCGGCGCTGATTAATGAAATCATTACACTTTTAAAAGAAACGTCGATCTGCGGTTATATCGGCCTGAATGACCTGACAAGAGGGGCCGAAATTATCGGCGGGGCTACATATGAATTCTTTGTTCCGCTGTTTGCGGCAGCTATGATTTATCTTGCCATAGTCATGTTCTTTACATGGATTATGGGAAAAGTAGAAGGGAGGCTTCGGGAAAGTGATCGCCGTTAAAAATCTGACAAAAAAATTTGGTGACCATCTGGTACTGGATAATATTACCGAGCATATTGAAGCAGGGGAGAAAGTAGCTATTATAGGCCCTTCCGGTTCTGGAAAATCGACCTTCTTACGCTGCATGAATCTGTTAGAGCAGCCTACGAGCGGGCAGATTTTTTTTGACGGGACGGATATTACACAAAAGAACGTGGATATTAACAAAATAAGGAAGCAGATGGGAATGGTTTTTCAGCATTTTAACC
Organism: uncultured Eubacterium sp.; assembly: GCA_910580075.1. Taxonomy (GTDB): domain Bacteria; phylum Bacillota; class Clostridia; order Lachnospirales; family Lachnospiraceae; genus Eubacterium_J. The sequence continues at coordinate 13,838 of CAJTVR010000073.1, forward strand.
TGTTTCCGCATCTGTCTATTATGGACAATATTACGCTGGCACCGCTGGAATTAAAGCTGATGAGCAAAGACGAAGCACGCACAGAGGCGATGCGGCTGCTAAAAATAGTAAATCTTGAGCAAAAGGCAGACGCATATCCGGGCCAGCTGTCCGGCGGGCAGAAGCAGCGTATTGCAATTGTGCGTTCTTTAGCGCTGAAGCCTAAAATGATGCTTTTTGATGAGCCGACATCGGCGCTGGATCCGGAAATGGTCGGTGAAGTATTAGAAGTTATGAAAGGACTTGCAAAGGAAGGCATGACTATGGCGGTTGTAACCCATGAGATGGGATTTGCCAGGGAGGTTGCTACGCGGGTGATGTTTGTAGACCAGGGCCATATTTTAGAGCAGGGTACGCCGGAGCAGGTATTTGACCATCCTAAGAATGACCGGACGAAAGAATTTTTATCGAAAGTCCTGTAAGTTTTTTAATGATGTCCTAATGTAAAAATGCAATAATGACCTTATCAAAATGTAATAAATGGACGAAATATACTATGATAGGCAGATTGTGCCCAAAGGGCAGACTGCGTGAAAAGGACTTTGTAAAAAAGAAAAACAGAACAGGGGGAAACGTATATGAGTCTGTCAGTTTCAGGTTACATGAATCAGTTTTATAAGGGAAATCTTTTTGCTGCAGCGAAAAACGGGCGTACCGGCCAGTCGCCGAACAGTCTGGCTGCGGCAGATATGAAAGCAGTCCGCAAAGCAGTAAGACAGCTGGGCGAATATGATTATGAGGAAGGGGACGGTGAAGAACTTGTAAATAAAGTGCAGGCTTTTGTCAGCACATATAATAATTATATGGATTCTGCAAAAGGAATCGAAGATGAGGATGCGCAGCGTTACTTAAAGCAGCTTAAGAAAATGACAAAAGAATTTGCCGGGGAACTGGACGATATCGGTATTACGGTTCAAAGCACCGGGAAACTTGCCGTAGATAAAAAGACACTTCAAAGTACCGGCAGATACCAGGTAAGCAGGCTGTTCGGAAGCGATGCACAATTCAGCGTTCAGCTTGAAAAACAGATGAACCGTACAGACAGACTGTTTAAAAGAAACAGACTGGACATTCCTAAGAAAATCCAAAAGCCGGCGGTAAAACCGTCTGACAAACCATCGGAGGGCGGTCCGCAAGAAGGCGGTACAGAATCCGGCGACGGTTCTGTTTCGGACGAAAATACAAAACTGGCGCAGCAGCTGGCAGCAGTTCTGTCAGGAAGCATGGTAAACTATACGGTATAATCATTTTTGCATGTACGAAAGATCTGAATGCCTCAGATTCCATATTTTACCAGTTAATTTCTGGCTTTATTAGTTGAAGATGACATTCAGATAGTATATAATTTCCATATAGGAACAAAATTAAGAAATAAATACAGATTTGGCAGGGGGATAGAAATGAACAAAAGGATATGGGCAGCAGCGCTTGCAGCGGCCGTAATGGTTACGTCAGCGGTTACGATACCATATAAAGATGTGCAGATGGCAGCAGCGGCTGCGCAGAGCTCATCCAGCGGTGGTGAGGTAGAAGATACGTCTGCAGACGGCAGGACTACAGCAGGCGGTTTTACGTTCAGGGTAGCAGGCAATGAGGCAACCATTACCGGTTACAGCGGCGCTGCAAAAGAGCTTTCAATTCCGACAAAGATTAAATATGAAAAACCGGGTACCGGTAACGGCACAGGTTCCGGGTCGGGAGGCTCCGGATCTGGCGGTTCTTCGAATGAAAATGCGGTCGAATACGCGGTTACAGCCATTGCAGAAAATGCATTCAGCGGAAACCTCGGTATTCAGAAACTTACAATGTCAGGCGGCATCAATAGTGAAGGAAAAGCCTATGGTATTAAGACAATCGGAAACAGGGCATTTTTTGCATGCCATGACCTGTCTGATATAACGATTGCTTCTACTACGACGTCGATAGGCGATTTTGCATTCTCAGACTGCGTGGCTTTGAACACAATCAAGGTAGCAGACGGAAACCAGAGATACAAAGTCATTGATAATGCGCTGTATTATTACACAGCCGGGACAGGCACCGGGCTGTATACACTGATTCAGTATCCGCTCGCAAACAACGCAGCGGAATACAAAGTACCGGATGCGGTATCTATGACGCTGACAGATATTGGCAAAGGCGCTTTCTGGGGTTCGGCGTTTCTGGAAAAGATTACGCTGCCGGATACTGTAAGGACAATTGGCGACAATGCTTTCTCAGAGTGCCGCAAACTGAAAACCGTTACGCTTCCTTCCGGGCTTTCTTCTATAGGAACGGAAGCATTTAAAGGAGCAGCGGCATTAGAAGAGGTAACTCTGCCGGATGGCATTACGATTATCAACAATGGCACGTTCCAGGGCTGTGAATCTTTAAAAAAGGTAAATATGACAGATGCATTAAAAATTATCGGTAACCGTGCATTTGAAGGCTGCAAGTCTCTGACAGATTTTGAAGTGCCTGCAAATGTGACCACGATTGGCGACCATGCGTTTGCACAGTGCGATAACCTGCATCAGATTACCATACCGATGCGCACGACTTCCATTGGCAGCGGCGTATTTACCGGGACAACAGTGACGATCATGTGCCATAATGGCTCACAGGCGGCAGTGTATGCGGCTTCGAACGGACTTACGGCGGAACGTACTTATACAGTAGGATTTTATACAAATAATACTTACACAAATCTGATTGCATCACAGGAAGTTGTAGAAGGCAAAGACGCTGTACCGCCAAAGGTAGCAGAACGTGACGGATACCGCATGAGCTGGAGCGGCGGTTATACGGCAATCAGACAGGATACAAGAGTTTACCAGGTATGGAACAAACTGTTTAACGTAACGTTTGTAGATACATTTAATGACCGGACTGAGGTTGTAAAAACAGATGAGGGCAAGACGGCGGTGCCTCCGGCATGGACAATGAGCGGCTATACACCGACCTGGGATAAAGATCTGACAGACCCTGTGACTGAAGATTTTACGGTGCATGTTAAATGGCGCAGCAATTCTACAGGCAAAACGCTTGCAGCAGATGCAGTAAAGCCGGCCAAAAAAGGAACACAGTTTGAAAAAGGAAATAACAGGTATCAGGTAAGCAATGCGAATGCAGAAAATCCGACTGTAAAATTTATCGGCCTTGTCAAGGCAGAAGTAAGCATTGTAAATATACCGGAAGTCGTTTCTTATGGCGGTGTAAAGTATAAAGTAACCCTGATTTCTGCCAATTCCGTAAAAGGCAATACGAGTATCCGGGAGCTTGTAATCGGCAAAAATATGACAGGCATCTGTGCGAAATCGTTTAATGACTGCAAGAACCTGAATAAAATTAAATTAAAAAGCAAGCTAATTGCCAAAATGAATAATAAGGCATTTAAAGGGATAAGCAAAAAGGCAAAATTTTATACCTATAATTCCCAGATTGCAAAATATAAGGCGATGATCAAAAAAGCCGGAGTAAAAAGCCCGGTTGTGAAACGCCTGTAAGGGATGGAGGATATGGCAATGGAGAAAAGAAAGAAAATGAAAATCTGGCGGGCCGGATTTTCGTTTATGGCAGTATTTGCCGTAAGCCTGCTGCTGCAGACAGGACAGGCAGCGGCTTCACAGACCGGAGGCACCGGAGGAAATACGGACACGAATAATGATTCCGGTACAAATACGAATGATGTTCCGCAGGGCAGTTATTTTGATGAAGCAAGCCAGCTGACGTATACATTCACAGGTACTTCGACAGGAATAGTTGCAAACGTAGAACGCTATAATGTAAATGCGTTCGCTCAGGGAGGTTCTTTAAAGATTCCGGATTCGATTCAGCATGAAAATGGAAATACGTATCCGGTTGGCGGAATACTGAGAGGAGTTTTCAACGGCTGTACATCCCTGACAGAACTGATTCTGCCGGATACAGTCACATATATCGGGCAGGAAGCATTCAGCGGCTGTACATCCCTGACCTCTATCCAGACATATTCCCGATCGTCGGCCGGCTCGAATCTGGGCAGCACGGCAAGCGGATATCTGGCGGTTGAGGAGATTGAGTTCCGTGCATTTTACGGCTGTACGGCGCTGCAGGGCGTTACACTTGGCGAAAAGCCGTCAGGTATAGGCGGTGTGAGGACCGTGCAGAGCGAAGTATTTATGAACTGCAGCAATCTGCGAAGCGTGGAAATCGGGTCTACAGTAAACTGGATTGAAGGCGGCGCATTTGCAAACTGCCAGGCACTAGACGGACAGCTGAACGGCGTAAAAGTACGGAATAATAATGTATTTTTTGTACAGGACGGGATACTTTATTATAAGGAGAGCAACCGCAGCAACGTGCTTTTGCTCTGCCCGGCAGGCACTCCGGCAGGAATGCTGACAGATTTTCCGGATAATGTAACACAGATTCGAAACCAGGCTTTTTATGGATGCCGGGGACTTGCTTCCATTACAATCCCGGGGACTGTGCGTACAATTGGAGACAAAGCATTTTATGACTGTATCGGACTTGGAAATGTTACAATTCCGGCATCCGTGACCGCAATCGGCTCTGAAGTATTCAAAAACTGCAGCAGCGGGCTTTGTATTATCTGCCCGGGCGGAAGTACGGCAGAGCGTTATGCGATTGCGAATAATATTACCAGAAGTGTAGAATGTACTGTAACATTTTATAATACAGAAACAAGACAGTCTGTTGAGAAAAAAGTCATGAGCGGCGGTACGGTAGATCCTCCTGTAGGCTGGGAGCGCAACGGATATGTGCTGCGCTGGACAGATGATTTTAACTCAAGCACGATTGTAAATTCAAACAGAACCGTAAATACTGTATGGAAGAAACTGTATACAGTTACATTCCGCGATCCTTCAGACAATAAAGAATCTGTTGTTTCAGGTGTGGAAGAAGGAACGGAAGCAGCTGCGCCGAACTGGATTAAAAAAGGATACAGGCTTACCTGGTCGACGGAAAATTATAAAAGGGTGAATTCAGACCTTACAGTGGATGCAGTCTGGCTAGTTTCCATGACGGACGGCACGGACGATACACCGGAGCAGCAGTATAAAAAAGGAGACCTTGTGACTGTTGGAAATTTTGTATATAAAATTTCCGGATACAATGACAAGCGGGTGCGTGTTATGAGCCTTGTAGACGAATCCAAGTCTACGATTACGGTTCCGAATACAGTTTCGTTTGGCGGACGCACATACTCAGTTACATGTATTAATGCAAATGCATTCCGCAATAATCAGAGTCTTGTGAAAGTTACACTTGGTACAAATATACGTTCCATAGAGCATTATGCTTTTTATAACTGTTCTAAACTAAGTAAAGTGGTAATTAATTCCAAGAGTCTTGTGAATGTCAGCAATTATGCATTTAAAAAGACAAAATCGTCGCTAAAGGTATATGTGCCGACAAGAGGACTGATTGCATCTTACCGTTCTATGATGCTGGACGGAGGAATGAACAGAAAAGCAAAAGTTGTGAAAAAACCTTAAATAATTGTTACTGTTACTAGAAAATATGGAGGAATGCGGGATGGGCATTATTGTGTTTCTGGCACTGATGATACTGCTGGTAATTATCGTTGTAGTGGTTACGGTATCGGCTTCTGTAGCGGGGACTGTGGCAGCAGTGGTAGATGACGAATCGCTGGAAGATGATTAAACAATCATTCAAAAGAATTCTTCAGAAAGATAAATCAGGGATGATGAATCAGAAAAGATCAGTCAAAAATCAAAAATGAAACAGCAGGGAAGCTGACAGGGGGCTTTGAATTTTAAAAGCAGCAGAAGTCCCGGCTGCTTCTGGAGCTTTCAGGTTTTGTGACCGGTAATCAGACTTTTGGGAGTTTTGCAGAGATCTGATGACAGGCCGTAAAATCTGAAAGTTTTTTTATAGAAAGAGAAGACGGGAAAACACAGAGTCTGATGACAGGCTGCAGAATCTGGGAGTTTTTGTGGGAAGAGAAAACAGGAAAAAGGCAGGATAAGCCGTTTCCTGCCTTTCATACATGAAGATCAGATATGAAATTTCAAGATTTATAAATATGGCATACCGAGTTTTTTAAACAGAATCTGAATAGATTTGGAATCAAGCACTAAAATCAGGCCGCTGTTCATCTCAGTATCTCCAATATGAAGTTTTTCATCAATATAAAGCACAGGCTCATCATAGCTTCTGGATAATTTTTCTGCAGGAATGGAAACGAGGGTAGAAACGTTATCGCAGTAACTATCCGGCGGCTGAATGTTGATAAATAACTGTGTCATGGCAGCGATTGAATTGACATAGGCGGCGGTAGTGATGTTGCTCATTTCCCGGACTACGGAAATGTCCATGTCGTCAATCATAGTAAGATCTGTAATATCTTTTGGGTAAAAAGTGTTAATTAGTTTTTTGGCAAAATTTAAGTGCACAACTTCAAGCATGCAGCCGTGGATATCACCTTCCAGGCCGACAGTCATTCCGAGTGCCCTGGTATCTTTGCCGCCCAGATATTCGGCTACTTTATCATAGCTGATCAGGCTGATGACCGGGACTTCAATATCCACGACTGTATTTAACAGCGATGCCAGTGCTGTTGCAGCGTTTCCTGCACCAATATTGCCGATCTCTCTTAATACGTCAAGGTGCATAGAACTAAATTCGTCAATTTTTGTATAAGCCATATTTCCTCCTCTTGTCTGCGGCAAAAGCCGTTCGATTTTGTCAGCAGGTCTCTGGAGCCGGATATTCGATACCAAACGTATCTACGGTTACTTTTTTCATTCGCTGGGTTTCCATTGGCCGGTCATTATAATCGGCGGGAACTTCTGCGATTTTGTTTACGACATCCATACCTTCTGTAATTTTTCCAAATGCTGCATAAGCGCCGTCTAAATGCGGAGACTTTTTATGCATAATAAAGAACTGTGAACCGGCGGAATCAGGAATCATAGTACGGGCCATGGATAAAACGCCAGGGTCATGTACAAGCTCATTCTCGAATCCGTTTTGAGAAAACTCGCCTTTTATACTATATCCAGGACCTCCCGTACCGTCACCCTGCGGGTCTCCTCCCTGAAGCATGAAGCCATTGATTACACGATGAAAAATCAGGCCATCGTAAAATCCTTTCTGAATCAGGCTGATGAAATTGTTAACTGTATTTGGGGCAGTCTGCGGATATAATTCCGCTTTCATAATATCCCCGTTTTCCATCTCAATAGTTACGATTGGGTTTTGTGCCATGTCTGTTCTCCTTCTGTTTTCATTCTACTTCTATTTTAATAGATTGTAAAGCAGTCGTAAAGGGGAAAAAGAATTTTTTTAAGAGGAGTGCCATAGTTTTGGCTGTAGATGTGTCGGTTTAAAGGATGCGGGGCAGCAAAACGTATATATTTTCAGGGGGGGGGTGAGCCAGGTGCTGCGCCTATACGGGTATTAAGTGAATGCCGCAAGCGTCAGAGAAGCAGCAGCCAGGCTGTACTGTAATTTTAATACACTGTCAGTCTGCTGCGGGAGAATTTTGCCAAAAAAGGAGAGCGTACAGCGGGACACTGCGTAACAGCAGCTGTTGTGGATTAAAATGGAAGAACTAAAGTGTAAGAAAAAGGAGGAGTATGCCGGGTATATGGAATATAATGTAACGGCCTGGGAAACAGTCTGTGCGCAGCTGACCATCCGGGCAATAGTTTGGGATGCCGGCCGGGTAAAACCGGAAAGGTTAGAAAAGGAGCTGAAACACTCTGGCGTGCAGATCTTAGAAACAGATGTGTGTAAAGGCAGAGAGGAGGCGGCTGAGTCTGCTTACGAAAAGATGATTCAAAAACTGCGGGAACGAAACATTCCAAAGGAGCAGGCGCTTTTAGTCACAGAAAATGACAGCCTGGCAGATTATGTGTACAGTATGCAGCATAAGCGGGATGACGGAAACGGAGAGCAGGAGGGAGCAGCAGAGGCTGTGGAAGACCGGGGAGCAATGGCGGTTGTCTATTATGAAAAAGAAGGCAGCAGGAGAGATGTTCTGTCTGATATGACGGTACTTGGATTTGAAGAAATCGGTATTCAGTTTCTGGACCGGGTTCATAAACGCGCAAACCGCCTGCCGTGGAATATCCTGTATACAGAACGGACTCTTGTACGGGAGATTACAATGTCTGACCTGGATGAATTATATGAGATTTATGAAGAAAAAGGAATTACGGATTTTACAGATCCGCTGTTTGAACGTAAAAAAGAAGAGACATATACAAGAGATTACATCAGCTGCATGTATTACTATTATGGATACGGGATGTGGATCATCCGGGACAGAAAATCAGGCCGCCTGATTGGCCGGGCAGGGATTAACCACCGTGACGAAGGCGGTCAGGTGCTTATGGAGCTGGGCTATATTATAAGTACGAAGTATCAAAACAAAGGGTACGCAGCAGAGGTATGCCAGGCGATCATAGAATATGCCGGGCAGGAGCTTGAAATAGAGCAGCTTCACTGTTTTATACACCGCATGAACCAGCCATCCATACATGTAGCAGAAAAGCTGGGTTTTGTTTTGCAGGACAGTTCTTATGAACAAAACGGAATGCTGCATTTCAGGCTTGATTTAAATATAGGATAAAAAACATTCATATCCAGATACTTCCTGTCATAAAATAAAACAGGACAAAGGGTTGAGATACCCTGGATAGGGAGGATGTCATATGGATAAGGCAGAAAAAAATAAAAGCAGCACAATGCCTGTTTTGGTGGATCTTGTAGCAATGTATATTATTACAGGCATTCTGCTGGTAATTCTGGCGGCTGTTTTAGGCCGTGTGGAAATGTCGGATGCAGCAGTAAGCATCGGGATTATTGCAACGTACATTGTATCCTGTTTTGCGGGAGGATTTTTTATCGGCAAAAAAAAGAAAAAGAAGAAATATCTGTGGGGAATCTGCGTCGGAGTTTTTTATTTTGCAGTGCTGCTGCTGGGAAACCTGGCTGTAAACAGGGGACTGGACGGGCAGTTTGTACATATGCTGACAACGGCTGTATTGTGCACACTGTCGGGAATGGCTGGCGGAATGGTTAGCTGATGGATTGCCGGGTGCTTATAAGTTTCCGAAAGAGATTGGTTACCCGGACGCCGGGAAGAGAAACTTTTTCCTTTTTCCGTTCCGCCTTCGAACAGTAAGAAATTCTAAATTTCTGCTTCCAGTCTGTGGAGGCGGACGGACCGGTGCCTGATGCCCTGGCGTTATGGCATGCTTTAAGCAGTGGCACTGGCAGGCACCTTTTGGGGCTTCAGCGTTTTTGGCAGCGTTACATAGTGAGCCCCAAATCCTGTGCATCGGGCAGAAAATTAAGAATTTCTAACTGTTCTTCGGAGTCACAGAAAAAGGAA
>CAJTVR010000074.1 GCA_910580075.1 uncultured Eubacterium sp.
GGAGTGATCGGGGCGTTTGACAAACGCACAATCATAGAGCTTTCCGGTGATGTGATTAAAGAAATCGCACAGAAATATGAGAATGTGCAGAAAGGCGTAGGTGATATAATGGGCGGAGCATTGATTGAAACAGAAGCACGAAGAATTTTAAACAAAGGCATAAGTGAAACTAAAAAGGAAACTGCACTCAGAATGCTGAAAAGAGGAAAAATGACGGTAGAGGAAATTGCTGAGGATTCAGGTCTTAGTGTTGCGGAAGTGGAGCAACTTGCAGAGCTTCAGTCAGTGTAAAGTGATAGTGTTAAAATATGTAAAAAAGCAGTAATTTGATTTTGATTAAGTTATACATTGCATATATCATTGCCTTATTTTAGACCATTAACCAAATTATTTATGCATAATATAAGAATGGGAGAATATATTGATGGATATAGAAATTAACGATTATGAAATTTTGGATAGGGCAAATCAATTTAGAGATGCGGCGGATATACTAAAGCAGTCAAATAAATTGATACCAACAGAATTAAATGCATGTTTAGCGTGTGAATTGTACTTAAAATATTTAGTTAATTTTGAAAAGGATGGTATTCAGACAAAAACTAAGAAGCAGTTAGTGGCAGGACATGATTTAAAAGAGCTATATGATAAGTGTGATGATAGTATAAAAATTCTAATTATAGAAAAAATGGATGATGATTTTGAAACTCATTTAGAAAAAGTAAAATTGAATTTTGCTGTAATAAGATATGATTACGAACATGAAAAGGTTGTATACTCGCCTGCGTTTGTGATTAGATTTATGGAAATATTATCTGAAATATGTTGTTGTAGGCAAAACCACTATGTATAGTGAGGTATACAGAATAAAAATTTTATATTGTAGCCATAAAGCAGGGAATAACTGATGATTCAGATTTGTTTCCCTGTTTTTTTGTGGCATTTTTCAGAAACTTGTGGATATGGCATTGTCAATAAGTCCATATCCTTGTACAGCGTCAGGGCAATTACAGAAAATGGAAAGGATTAAGATTATGGATAATGTGACAGGTAATTGCACCGATACAAAAGCAGGCATTACAGTAAAAACAGTCTTTGACGGAAAACAGAGCGGACAGCAGGCATTTATGAAGCTGATACAAAGACAATACCGTATCAGTGGGGTAGATATACAAAATACTTATATTGATAAATCAGCACATAGTATTGACAAAACACAATATACAGACTATACTAAAGACAGTGAAGCAAATGTTGGCGGTACAACTGTTGGTTTTGCGGAAAACGGAGGACAGCATGATGGATTCTAATTTCGCAGCATTACAGCAGCTTCACAGCAATTTACGGGTTGCCATATATTGCAAGCTCTCAAAGGACGATAATCAACTTTTTTTATACCACATCAATCTGCAAATGATAATTAAGATTTACAAAAGCCCGTAAATTCCACGATTTGTTATGCAAATGTAAAGCCGGCCTGGTAGAATGCAAATGAGGTTTTTGGCATAATAGAAACATAAAATCAAAGGAGGAACACATATGGAATTTTCAGAAAAACTTCTAGCGTTACGCAAAGGCAGAGAGCAGACACGCACAAGAATTTATAAAAATATTTTGTATTCAGCTGCCAGTTATTTAGTATTCTTAGCTGCATTCTTTGCAGAACATTACTTCTTTTTCTCCTTAGAATGGGAAGTATGGGGAAAACCTGTAATTTTTGCAGAATTTTTCATTGCAACTGCAATCGTTATAGTTATATGGGCAAAGAGTTTTGCTAATAAACAGAAAAACTAATTTTTACTGGTATCAATTTTTAAAATGCGACAGCCCCCTGGCCATCGGAGGAAGCCCTCCGCTGGCTGGGCAGATCCTCCGGCCTCCCGGTCTGCTTTTGTAATTCTGTCCGGTTTCTGTCCGGGATGACGGCTGATTCCTGTTTCTTCCATGACGCGGTAAACCGTGCATCTGCCGCCTGTCCGGTTTCTTTTGCGGGTCTGGCTGCCGGTACTTTGTATTTCTTACTGGCTTGATTTTTACATCTGTGTGTGCTATGATATTATCGTCATATGTCGGAAATGGAGGTGGATGCATGGCAAGGCCGGTCCGGTGCAGGAGAATCTGTTCTGAGCCAGAGTATGAGAGCTTTGCTCCGTGCGGAATGGAAGGCGCAGAGCCGGTGCAGCTGTCGGTAGATGAATTTGAGGCTGTCCGGCTCATTGACCATGAAAAGAGGACTCATGAACAGTGTGCCAGGCAGATGGGAATATCCCGTACCACAGTTACAGAAATGTACGAAAGAGCAAGATCAAAGATAGCTGACTGTATTGTCAATGGAAAAACACTTTGTATTTCCGGCGGGAATTATGTACTCTGTGACGGTTCTTTCGAAAAGTGCTGTGACAGAAAATGCAGAAAAAGAAAACATACAGCCGCCAAAAAGGCTGTGGGTGGAAAGGAAGCAGAAATGAAAAAGATAGCGGTTACTTATGAAAATGGAGATGTGTTCCAGCACTTTGGACATACGCAGCAGTTTAAAGTTTATGATATTGAAGACGGAAGGATTGCAGGTGAACAGGTAATAAGTACGCAGGGAAGCGGTCATGGCGCTCTGGCAGGACTGCTTTGCGGGCTGCATGCAGATACTTTAATCTGCGGCGGAATCGGTGCAGGTGCCCGGACTGCATTAGCCCAGGCCGGAATTCAGCTTTATGGAGGCGTGTCCGGAAGTGCAGATGAAGCAGTCCAGGCACTGCTTGCGGGAAATCTGCAGTTTCAGCCGGATGTCTGCTGCAGTCATCACGGACACCACGGAGAAGGACATCACTGCGGTCATGAAGAAGGACATCACTGCGGTCAGGATAAGCATGGGTGTGCGGGAAACTGCTGATTCAGGCTGCGGTGTGTAAAAATCTGCATCTGGGGAAAACGAAACGGCATAGCAGCTTCAGATTTTTGTGCCAGGGTGAGAACGGAATGCAATAAGCCGGGCATAGGCAGAAAACCTGTATCCTGTGACGGTTCATCTCTGGATACAGAAAATAGAATACGGTTAAAAAGGCCGGTCTGTGATAATGACAGGCCTTTTTGTGTATGGCATATTAAAAAGGCTTTCGTATTTCAGGCGTTTTGGGATATTGAATAATAATGAAAGACGGGCTTCCAGAGTCTGCGTAGCGGGCAGGATACGGTAACGGCAGCTTTCAGCTGTCAATGAAAATGCTTCATCTGCGCCTGTGCCGGTGTCTGGGCTGACAAACAATGCCGCCGCTGTTATGATACGTTCAGATTTAGAATTTTATAGAAGAAGGCAGCTTAAAAACAGTCTGCAGAGAGAAAGGGGGAAATCATATGAGACAAATTAAAATCGGAACCTGTGTTCCGGGCCCGCAGGCAGTTCAGTGGATACCGCATTTAAAAGATAAGGGGTTTGAAACATTTTCTATTAATTTTCATATGTCTTTGGAAGGCACAGATCTGGACAGGCTGGCGGATGAGCTGGAAAAAATGTTAAAAAACAGCGGTGTGAAGATAAGCACCGTCGGATTTTACTGCAATCCGATTCAGTATCCGCAGCACAGGGAGACACTGGAGCTTGTCATAAAGAAAGCAGAGCAGTTCGGAGCCTCGCATGTGAGTACATTTGCAGGAGCGCTGGAAGGAAAGCCTGTGGAAGAATCATTTTCAGAATTTGGCAGGGTTTTCAGGGATCTGGCAGATCTGTCTAAGGACAAAGGGATACGGCTGGGAATTGAAAACTGTCCGATGGGCGGTACATGGGAACGGGCATCCTGTAATATCGGATTTCATCCAAAAGCCTGGGAGGCCATGTTCGAAGAAGTAAAAAATGATAATTTCGGGCTGGAATGGGAACCGGCACATCAGATGATACAGCTGATCGACCCGGTAGCCCAGCTGAAACAGTGGTGTGCAAAAATTGTGCATGTACATGGTAAAGATGCATCTGTTGACTGGGACTGCATAAGACGCAGCGGGGTTATGGGAGCAGCTGATTATGCATGGTACCGGATGCCTGGATTTGGAGAAACTGACTGGAGGGATATTATTGCGATTCTGCACAAAAACGGGTATGAGGATGATATCTGTATCGAAGGATATCATGACCCGGTTTACTACGGGGAATGGGAAATGACAGGGCAGCTTCATGCGCTCAGCTATCTGAAATGGTGCAGAGGAGGGGAATTTGAGCCTGCGCCATGGTTCCATGAAGCAGGATGACGGTTTATATAAAATTTTGAACGCAGGATGCCGGCCTGGAGCGTGTTTAGACAATGCTTTCCATGAGATAAGCTTCATAGTCTGCAGAGAATGATTTTGCAAACACGCTCTAAGCTGACAAAATTTCTGAATGCGGCAGCCTTTGCAGAGTACATAAAAGAACATATGCGAAATCCTGCAGGGTCTGTAACAAAAACATATGTACTGGCTGCCGGCTATTCAAATGAATAGAAACGGGTCTTTTTCTTTTGCAGAGGCTCTGGCCGGAAATGGTTTATCAGCTGCTGCCGTTTGTCAATATTGTTTAAATACCGGCGGGGGTCATACCCGTATCGTTCCAGGGCTTCATCTAATTCCTTTGCTGTAAAATCATCCGGGCTGCTGTGAACTAAAAAATCATAAACATTTCTTTTATCCGGCATATTGTTAAATGCTGTCTTTAAAGCCATACCAGTTCCCTCCTTTAGGTTTGTATTATTTTAATAGTATACTACACAATGCATGTGAATGATAGCCGAAACGTCTGTTCTGGATAATATGACATGCGTCATCATGCGGAAAAAGAGACGGAACTGTGAAGAAATGAGGGTTGTATTATCAGCCGGGGCAGGTTAATATACTCGGGGAAGCTGTGTTATAAAGCGGCTGGAAGCAACGAAGGCATAAAACGGGAATAGCACAGAAATCATGCAGAAAGGACAGACGATTATGGGATTACGAAAGAAAGATTTGATAGCTGCAATTGAATCTGTTTCGAGACTTGCGGATATGCAGTATGAACAGGCAAATGGGGAATTAAACAGCATGTACCGGCGGCTTGTAAAAGGCAGGAAAGAATTTGAACAGGCAGTGGTAAAGACTATGGATGCAGTCATTCATATGAGTGCCATGGATCTGACATTAGATACAAATATAAAAATACTGGATCAGATTAATCATTCGATGAAAGATACAGCGGATACAATTACAGAAACGGCAGCCGCCGCAGCCGGAATATCCGGTGATGTATCAAAGGCCCATGAAAGCCTGACTGCTTCTATTGTTGATGTATCTGGCGAATCTGCAAAAATAATGGAAGAAATCTCCAGCTGTGAAAAACATCTGAATTCTGTAACGGAGTTTTCTTCAGATGCGATTTCCAATGCTATGGAAATGAAAGCGGATATTCAGGGGCTTTTAGATATTGTAAGCCACATGGGTGAAGCGATTGACGCAATTCATGCAATTTCTTCGCAGACCAATCTTCTGGCACTGAATGCTTCTATTGAGGCAGCCCGGGCAGGAGAGTCAGGGAAAGGATTTGCGGTTGTGGCAGAGTCGATCCGCAAACTGGCAGATGAGACAAAAGTACTGACTGAGAGTATGGGGACGTTTTTATCCAGTGTCAGGGATGCTTCTTTGAAAAGTGCTGGCAGTGTGGATACAACTGTTTCAGAACTTGAGCATATGAATGAAAATATACAGATGATATGGAAGATAACCGGGGAAAGCCGTGAAAGCATCGTACATATCAATGATTCCGTTTCTTCCATAGCATCCGTCAGTGAACAGATCAGCAGTTCCATGGATGAAATGGATACGCACACCCGGTATGTAAACGGACTGTGCAGTAACCTGAAAGAACATGCACAGTCTCTGGAAGTCTCCAGCAAATCCATTGCAGAATTAATAGATCCGTCAAAAGAAATTGAAAAGCATCTGGATGAATCAGCCAGAATCATGGGGCAAATGGCACAGGATACGTTTTATATGCTGGATAACCAGGTGATTCTCCACTGCATTAAAAGCGCGATTGACGCACATTACAGCTGGCTCGCTGCTCTGGGGGAAATGGCACAGAGCGGACAGCTCAGGCCGCTCCAGACAGACTGTACAAAATGCGGTTTTGGTCATTTTTATTATGCGTTTAAGCCGGCTAATGAAGGGATTCAGGATTTGTGGAAGGGACTTGAGGAAAAACATAAGATATTTCATTCTTTTGGCACAGAAATGATTTCAGCTATTGAGTCTGGCAGTACCGGCCGGCTGAAGCAGATTTACGAAAAGGCGGAATTGTGTTCAGGGGATCTGGCTGCGGATTTTGAAAAACTGTATGAGATGATCGGGAATCTGACAAAGGAGAATATACGGATATTTGAATAAGCAGTCATTTTATGCGTGAATCGCTTCTCTGTATTGAAAACGCGGACTTTATACCTTATAATGGAAACAGTACCAGAATGGGAGGAGAGAAAGAAAGGCCCGTTCTGACGGAATACGGTTTAGGGTTTTATCAGGAGGGAACGGTTATGAGGCGTAAAACAACACATGTTCTGGCGGCTGGATTTATTCTGGCATCCATTTTCTGTATGATTGTGTTTAATGTCCAGACAATCTGGATGAATCAGATGGGGGCAGGTGCGATTAAGAAAATCGGTGTCATTTACATGTCAGGAATGAGCAGACAGGTTGCTGCACATTTTGGAACGGTGATTGAGATGCGTCTGTCACAGGTGAGGACGCTGCTGGATGCGGTTTCGCCAGAACATAGCAGGACATCTTCGGCTCTGCGGCTGGAACTGGCATATTATGCACGGTCCAGAGGATTTGAATATCTGGCATTTTATACAGATCAAGGGGAATTTCAGACGATTTACGGTGCTAATGCACAGCCGGAAGTGCCCGAGGCGCTGCACAGGTCTGTAATGGGAGGAAAAGATAATGTAAGTGCAGGACGGGACGAACACGGAGAACGGGTAGTCCTGATGGGAGTTCCTGCAGTTTATGATATTGGAAACGGAAAAAAGAGCGTGGCGCTTGTGGCCGGGCTTCCAGCCAGTTACTTAAGAGACACGTTATCAGTAAGCATTGACAGCAGTATGGTAGATTTTTCTATTATCCGTAAAGACGGGACATTTATCATGCGCAATGAAGATGTGGACAGCGGCAATTATTTCGATAAGGAAAACTGGGAGGAGCAGCATGCTGACCGGCTCAGGGAATCGATGGACAGCGGCAGTGATTATTCAGGAGAGATAGAATCAGGGGGAAAACGATGGAACCTGTACTGTACGGCGCTGCCTGCTTCTGAGTGGTATCTGCTTTTACATATGCCCTACAGCACACTGGATCAGACAATTGAGCAGTTAGCAGACAGATGGGCCTTTTGTTCTGTGGCAGGATGCATTCTTATTCTGTGTGTGCTTCTTCTCTTTTTCTCTGTGTATTACTTCCAGACCAGAAGACAGATGCGTGAACTGAATAAAGCGTATCAGTCTGCAGAAAGGGAGAGGCATTCGGCAGAGCGTGCAAACAAGGCAAAAAGCGAGTTTTTATCGAATATGAGCCATGATATCCGTACGCCGATGAACGGCATTATGGGAATGGCGGCAGTTGCCATGAACAGCCTGGATGATGCGGTACGCATACGGATGTGCTTAAAGCGCATCAGCGTATCAAGCCGTCACCTGCTGGGGCTGATTAATGACATGCTGGATATGGCCAAGATGGAGCACGGCGGTCTTACGCTGAATATGGAACCGCTTTCCCTGCGCGAGGTCATGCACAATATTATGACTGTCATACAGCCGCAGGTTGGGGAAAAAGAACAGTATTTTAACATTTATGTTCAAAATATCCAGTATGAAAATGTATGCACAGACAGGGTGCGGTTAAGCCAGATTTTACTGAATATTATTGGCAACTGTGTGAAATTCACGCCAAAAGGCGGCAGAATACAGGCGTTTCTTTCCGAAGAGCCATCGCCGAAAGGAGACGGGTACATCCGTTCCTGCCTGCATATCAGGGACAATGGGATTGGGATGACCAGAGAATTTCAGGAAAAGATTTTTGATGCATTTGCAAGAGAAGATCATGCACGCGTGGAAAAGAGCGAGGGCGCAGGCATGGGCATGGCCATTACAAAATGCATTATAGATGCTATGGGCGGCCAGATCCGTGTGGAGAGCGAACCAGGCACGGGCAGTGATTTTTACATTGCGCTGGATATGGAAATCGTACCAAATGACCAGGAACTGCTGCTGCCGCAGGGAGATGTTCTGGTGGCGGATGATGATGAGCTGTGTCTGCAGGCAGCAGAAGATACATTGAAATCTATTGGCTTGTGTGCAGAGTGTGTAAAAGACATGAAATCTGCATGCAGCTATCTTGACGAAAGATGCGCCAGAGGGGAAAAGATTATCGTTCTGCTTGACTGGGATTTTGAGGGCCGGGACGGTATACGGGCCGCAGAAGAACTGCGCGGCCGTTTTGGCAGTAAAATAACACTGATTCTTTTATCGGACGGAGAATGGGATGAACTGGAAGAACAGGCTTTACAGGCCGGAGTAAACGGTTTTGCTGCAAAGCCGCTGTTCCGGTCCGGGCTTTACTACGGTCTGCGTCCGTTTGTGGAAGCAAAGCCGCAGGATCAGGAAGAAGCAGAAGATGCTGTTGTGGATTTTACGGGGAAGCGTGTGCTGTTTGCAGAGGACAACGATCTGAACTGGGAGATTGGACAGGCTATGTTATCTGAGCTTGGCATGGAGCTGGACCGTGCGGAAAACGGAAAAATCTGTCTTGAAAAATTTGAACAGTCCAAAGAGGGCTGGTATGATATTATTTTAATGGATCTGCGGATGCCGGTTATGACAGGCTACGAAGCAGCAGCAGCCATCCGCAGGCTTGAGCGGAATGATGCGGCCCAAATTCCCATTATTGCGGTCAGTGCAGATGCTTTTGAAGATGATAAAGAAAAATGCCTGGCGTGCGGAATGAATGCACATGCTGCAAAACCATATGATATATTGGAACTGATGACATTAATCGGGCAGCATCTGACAGCTTCATGAAGACAGGCAGACACATGTTGTTAGAAACAGAATACACTGGCGCTGCATCGTCAGACATCCTTATGAAATGTGCAGAAGCGATATGATATTCTGAAACAGAATGCACCGGCGCTGCATCGTCAGACAGCTTTAAAAGCGCAGAATACATAAGCAGGCATATGATACAGTGTAAAGATAATACAGACTATACTTGATGATTGCTGGAGGATTTCGTTTTGAAAAAAATAATATTTGTGTGTACGGCATTACTGGCAGCTATGTGTCTGGCTGCCTGCGGCGGGGATACTGCGACAGATCAGATTCAGACAAAAGAAGATACCGATCAGGAAATAGAACTGACGCTTTGGACATTTCCAGTTGGAAACTGGGGAAATCTGACGGCTGTTACTGAACTGATTGCCGGTTTCCACAAAGAACATCCGGAAATTCATGTAAATGTGGAATGTGCAGACTATAATAGCGGAGATGAAAAAATACAGGAAGCAGTGTCAAATGGAAAAGCCCCGGACCTGGTATTCGAAGGCCCGGAACGGCTTGTGGCCGGCTGGGGAGAGCAGGGGCTTATGGCAGATTTAACTGACCTGTGGGAATCGGATGTTTCCAGCAGGATATATGAAAATATCAGGAAGGCCTGTCAGCACAGCAGCGGTGCATATTTTGAATATCCGGTCTGCATGACCGCACACTGTATGGCAATAAATTATGACTTGTTTGAAAAAGCCGGGGCGCTTGCGTATATTGACGAAGAAACACATACATGGACGACCAGGGATTTTATCCGTGCCGTACAGGCGCTGGATGCATACGGACAGGAACGTGCAGGCGTAATTTACTGCAAAAATCAGAGCGGAGACCAGGGAACGCGCGCACTGGTAAATAACCTGTATGGAGGGACTTTTACAGATGAATCGCACAGTATATATACTGCTGAAAGTGAGGAAAATATAAAAGCGCTGAAACTGCTGCAGAGTCTTAAAGGCATTGATTTTGAACCGGATATGACATCTATGGATGAGATTGAACGTTTCTGCAGCGGGGAACTGGCCATGGCTTTTTGCTGGAATGCATCTATTGAAATCACTCAGACGGTGAACAATCCGCAGCTGGATTTTGAAATTTTTCCGATGGCATTTCCATCCCCTGAAGGTGAACCGAAACTTCAGGGCGGAATATGGGGATTTGGCATTTTTGATAATGGAGATGATAAACGGGTCGAGGCTGCAAAGACATTTATCCGTTTTTTGACAGAAAATGATGATAAGTACAAAAGAGCCGTGCTGCTTTCTTCTTTCTGGCCGGTACGGGATATGGACAATATTTATGAGAACGATGTTCTGATGACAGAATACAGCCAGTTTATGCAGTATATGGGCGATTACTATCAGGTCACACCGAAATGGAAAAGAGCCCGTGAAGCCTGGTGGCAGATGCTTCAAAAGGCTGGAAAAGGGGAAAATATTGCCTCAGCCATGCATGAATTTTCGCAGTCTGTCAATGCAGATTTGGAGCCGGAATGAAAAACAGCTTAATTTCGGATAGCAATTTCAGCCACAGGGCATATTTTAATAGAAAAAGGATTTCTTATGCCATTTGAATCATTAATTCCTGTTTCAGGTACAATTATGAATATTTCAAGGGGAGGAAGCTGCTGCAGCCATATGGCAGCACTGCGTACAGAAAATGGAACTGTGAATTTTTTTATAGATTCCAGTACATTTGTTATTGACAGCGTACAGCTGCGCGCCGGGATGCGCATAACGGCATTTTATGACAGCAGTCTGCCAGTACCGCTGATCTTTCCGCCGCAGTACCATGCGCAGATGGCTGCGGTAACAGGCAGAAACGAGCAGGTGAGCTTTCAGTTTTTTAACAGAAATCTTCTGGCTGCAGACCGGTCATTACAGCTCAATATCTCAGACCAGACCGTAGTGCAGACGGCGAACGGGCAGCGGTTTGACTGCAGTCCGGGGAATCAGTATCTGCTTGTTTTTTATTCGGCAACGACAAGGAGCATACCGCCTCAGACAACACCGCGGAGGATTATCGTATTTTGCTAAGGAGGATTGGGTATAGGTTAGCCGGACGCCTTAGGTATCGATTACCCGGACGCTGGATGGAGAAACTTTTCCTTCTGGTGTTCCGCCTGCGAAAAGCAGGAAGTTCTAAGTCTTCTGCATCCAGGCAGCGGCTGCGGACGGACCGGCGCCTGATGCCCTGGCGTTATCTCATGCTTTATGCAGTGGCGCTGGCAGGCGCCTTTTGGGGCTTCCAGGTTTTTTCATGCGCCAGGCAGAGAGCCCCAAATCCTGTACAGTGTGCAGAAGACTAAGAACTTCCAGCTTTTCTCCAGAGTCACACCAGAAGGAAAAGTTTCTCCATCCAGCTGGTTACGGCAGAATAAACGTCCAGGTTCCCGGATGCAGCACAGGCTTATAACAGGCTGACGGACACCGGGATACAGGCGCTGCCAGCCAGGTGTGCAGCATGCTAAGGACTGCCGGCTCTTCTGCAGAGCCACGCCGTAAGGAACAATTTCTCTGTCCGGCTGGTTACGGCAGAATAAAACCGGATTTCCAGATGCAGAGCAAAGCCTAAAAAAGTTGGAACAGTTTTCTATCTGGCTGTGGCAGAATAAATGTCCGGCCGCCGTTCTGTGTTATACAGCTGGAATAAGGCTGCCGGACAGACACATAAATCCAGCCAGTACCAGCCGGGCGGGGAAACTTTTTCCTTTTTCTGTGACTCCAAAGAACTGTTAGAAATTCTTAATTTTCTGCCTGATACCCAGGATTTGGGGCACACTGCCTGACGCATGAAAAAACCAGGAAGCCCCAAAAGATGCCTGCCAGTGCCGCTGCATAAAGCATGCCAAAGCGCCAGGGCATCAGGCACCGGTCCGTCTGCAGTCACAGCCTGGAAGCAGAAAATTTAGAATTTCTTACTGTTCGGAGGCGGAACAGAAAAAGGAAAAAGTTTCCCCGCCCGGCGTCCGGATCATAGATACAGTATGCGGACATCCTATACACTGCAGTGCATCTCATATTTAAGTGATTTTCACAGCTGTACCGCCTGCCATAAGCAAGACACAGTACAAGAAGTGCAGCGGCAAGATTGATAAATTATTATCAAAGGTTGAGCAATGTTCCGGCGTATGTTAAGATAAATGTGTTACAATAAAATTTCATAGTATGGGGAGGTTTCTATGGCAAACAATGTAATTGTGGGGCAGTCTGGCGGACCGACTGCTGTCATTAATTCCAGTCTTGCAGGGGTGTACAAGACAGCGAAGGATTTAGGGGCAGATAAGGTTTATGGCATGAGAAACGGTATCCAGGGGTTTTTGGAGAAGAGAATCGTGGATATGAGTGAAAAAATCCGCACAGATCTGGATTTGGAACTGTTAAAAAGGACACCGTCTGCATTTTTAGGCTCGTGCAGGTATAAACTGCCGGAAATCAGCGAAGACAGGGAGATTTATGATAAAATCTTCGAAATCTTAAATGAGTATGAGATTACGGCTTTTTTTTATATCGGCGGTAACGATTCGATGGATACGATTAAGAAACTGTCGGATTATGCTATACTGTTAAACAGTCCGATCCGGTTTATGGGTGTTCCTAAAACGATTGATAACGATCTGGCAGTGACAGACCATACGCCTGGCTATGGCAGTGCAGCAAAATTTATTGCGTCGGTATCCAAAGAAGTGATTCGTGACGGTCTTGTGTATGACATCAAGCAGGTGACTGTTATTGAAATCATGGGGCGTAATGCCGGCTGGCTGACGGGAGCTGCCGCGCTTGCAGACTGCGAAGACTGTGAAGGCGTGGACATGATTTACCTGCCGGAACTGCCGTTTGATGTGGATTCTTTTGTACAAAAAACAGGAGAGCTGCTGCAGAAGAAAAATTCGATTGTTGTAGCGGTATCGGAAGGAATCCGGACAGCAGACGGGAAATATGTATTTGAGCTGACAAATCATACGGAGTACGTGGATTCGTTTGGACATAAGCAGCTAAGCGGTACTGCCAGATATCTGGCTACGCTGATTAGTGAGAAATTCGGCTGCAAATCCAGATCCATTGAATTGTCTACGCTGCAAAGATGCGCAGGGCATATGACATCCCGTGTAGATATTACAGAGGCGTACCAGGTAGGCGGTTCAGCAGTCAAAGCTGCTTTTGACGGCGAAACTGCTAAAATGGTTATTTTAAAACGTGTTTCCAATGATCCGTATATCTGCACGACAGACTTATATGATGTACACAAAATAGCAAACATCGAAAAGAAAGTGCCGTTAGAATGGATTACGGAGAATGGGACAAGCGTAAGTACAGAATTTGTAAACTATATCAGGCCGCTCATTCAGGCAGAGCTTACACCGATTATGATTACAGGGCAGCCGCGTCATATTGTGATTGACAAACAGTAAGAGGCAGTCTGGCGGCTTTGCGTTTATGAAAAGACAAGAGCGTGTTAGAAAAATCATTCCACGGGATGTGTAACGCTTTGTATAAAATTTATTTCAGATTTGATTATTTAGTACGGGCCGCTGCGGCTTATCAGTCAGGGATGAATTCTTGCAAAGTGTGAAGCTGTCTTATGGTAAACATTTTTCAAACACGCTCTAGTTAAAATGGTATCAGGCTGGCCGGTATGCTGTCTGAGATTACTGTAGAGGAGATGCAGAGTATGAAATATATCCAGTTGATTTTCAGCCCTGTGGGCGGTACAAAAAAAGCGGCAGACGCGGTTATGCGGCACTTGAGTTCTGATGCACAGACCATTGACCTTACCGATGCAGAGGCTGATTTTTCAAAATGTGTAATTGGAAAGGAAGACGTGGTTTTGATTGCAATGCCTTCTTATGGCGGGCGGATTCCTGCTATTGCGGCTGAGCGGCTTCGCAGGATCCATGGCAATTCTGCAAAATGTATCCTGGTCTGCGTATACGGCAACCGGGCGTATGAAGATACGCTGGCAGAAATGGAAGATACAGCCAGGGAAAGCGGTTTTCAGATAGCAGCTGCTATTTCCGCTGTTGCACAACATTCCATTATGCACCAGTATGCAGCGGGAAGGCCGGATGCTGCCGACTTGTCGCAGCTTGAAGCGTTTGCTGACAGAATTAAAGAAAAGCTGGATTCGGCCCAGGCATCTGGAACTGTGCAGATACCGGGTAACCGTCCGTATAAAAAAGCGGGATGTGCCGTGCTGATACCGAAAGCATCCAGAAACTGTACAGGCTGCGGCCTGTGTGCGGGCCAGTGCCCGGTAAAGGCGATCAATCCGGCTGATCTGAAATCCGCTGACAGTAAGAAGTGTATTTCCTGTATGCGCTGTGTGACTATATGTCCGCAGCATGCCAGAAAAATAAACGAGGCAATGGTATCGGCCGTATCCCTGGCTGTTAAAAAAGCCTGTTCTGCAAGGAAAGAGTGTGAACTTTTCCTGTAAATATGAAGGAAGCAGACAGATACTGTGTGCAGGCTGGCAGAACCTGGGAGGGCATGTTCCCGGGCATGATACAGCCTTTGGCTGGAATTCTGGCGAAAGGCTGTATGCTTCAGGACTGATTCCATGCCCGGCTTTAGAGACTTCTGGTCAGAATATCGCTGCTTTTTAAAAATTCTTCAATCGTAAAAAATCCCAGACGGTGGATCAAATCAATCACATAAGGATTCTCTGCCGGTGTTTTATAAGGCGCTGCTGCGGCATAATCATTGACCAGTTCTGTCGCTTTTTCTGCATCAATGATTTTTTTCGGACCGCCTACGCATCCGCCGGCACATGCCATGCCTTCAAAGAAATTGCCTTCTGTTTTTCCGTTTAGGATATCTTCTAACAGTTTCTTGCAGTCTGCTACGCCGTTTGCGAAAACAGGTTCTAAATGGCAGTCAGGGGCAATCTTTTCCACACATTCAGAAACAGCGTGGCTGACGCCTCCGGTTCTGGCATACAGCCGTCCGGCTGTGGCAGAGTGTTCTTTTTCTTCGCCTTTGATCTTAGAAAAATCTACCTGTAATGTATCAAACATATACCCGAGTTCTTCAAATGTCAGAACAGCATCGATGGCTCCTTGCAGGTCAGGTTCTTTTGCTTCGGCTTTTTTTGCAAGGCATGGGCCGATAAAAACAGTCTGGATGCCTTTGTGCAGCTGCTTTGCAATGCGTCCGCAGGCAATCATGGGGGAGACGGATGCCGGGAGATGTCCTGCAATTTTCTGAAAATCATTGCGGATGAGTTTAATCCAGACAGGACAGCAGCAGCTGGTGAGCTGGAACGCCTGCGGCTGTTTCATGTTCCGGGTAAATTCCAGGGATTCTTTTAAGGTCAGGATATCTGCAAATGCGGCAACCTCGATCATGCCAGAAAATCCAATCTGCTTTAAAGCGGTACGGATGCGGGAAGGGGAGGCATCCGCACCAAACTGTCCGATAAAAGCCGGGGCCATTAAGGCGTAGACCGGATTTTCCTGTTCTTTTAACATTTCAAGGACTTTGATAGAATCGCGGCTGAAGGTCAGGTTTTCATTTTTGCAGGCTTCAATGCATTTTGCACAGCCAGTGCATTTGTCTGGATTAAGGACAGCCTTTCCGTCATGGATTTCTAATGCGTGAAAGGTACAGGCTGCGGCGCATTCGGAGTCTTTGCAGTCGCAGTCTGCGAGTTTCCATACAAGCGGATGGTCATCCGGGTGCAGCAGACAGTCCAGCTGATGCTGTTCTTTATCTGTGAGGTTTTCTGGCAGCGGGGTGCCGTCTTTTTTTGCTTTTATAACGCTGCGGTGCAGTTCGTTGAACGTCATAGATACTAACTCCTTTATTTTATATTGATTTAAATTTAACTGCAGTTTAAAAACTGGATGTATTAAGCGGAATTTAATTGCAGTTAAAATTAATTTAAATTTAACAAATAAGAGTATGCCGGAAACATGCTCTTATTTATCAGTATGGAATGTATAGCTATGGAGTCAGTTTGTGCAGAAACTGGCCTCTTTATGCATATCTGTCTGGAACACGGAAATATGAATCTGTACGGTGTGCAGCCAGGAACTGCGGAAGAGGCAGGTTTTACAGTTACGCGGATTTTCCGTCACTCATGCACTGGAATACAGTCATGTTTAATCCCTGGTCTTTATTTTCACTGAGTAATCCGTCCAGGCACTTCCGAAGTTTCTTTAAATACTGCATGCTGCCGGTATCAGCGGATTCAGAAGTGTTTTCCACAAATTTTTCCATTCCCTGTAATACATTTATGATGATCTGGTCTCTCTGGCCGACGGTCAGGTCCGGGTCAGAAGGCTCATACCGGACTGCCCATTCGAAGGATGTGATAGTTTTGTGTTTCGGATATGGCAGCTGGAAACGTGCGCCAAAATCAGGAGGGATGTTACCAGTGCGGTCATGAGGATCAGTGGATTCTGCTTGTGTACAGGGCAGAGTCACGGTGATAAAATAATAGTCTTCATCAGTAAGCAGTGTTTTCAAAACACTGTTGTCTGCATGAGCCAGGCGTTCTTTTGCTTTCCATACGGAGCGGTCATTTTCATACCGCTGTGAAATATAATCAGAGAAATCTTTTAGATTATATTCCTGATAACCTGCCGTTTTTAAAGACAATACTTTTTTTACATCATCAGCAGTGCTGCCAGACGCAATTTTGGTAACTCCGGATTTATTGGCAGCGGAAACGCTTTGGATGCTCCTGGTATAATCTTCCGGGGCATACATGCATTTGTCAATGGACAGGAGCAGATTGCCGCTTTTATTTATGGTTCTGGCAAACTGTTTCAGGGCTTTTTGAGCCTGCTGTTCAGCTTTTTTTACAGATGCCGGGGAAGTATCCATAAGGAATGCTTCCGTCTGGGCAGATAAATAATCCGATGCAGCACGATGCAGGCCTCTGTATGCATATTCATATTCGTATATTTTTATGTCTGGATTTAATATTTTTATTTCTGCACGAAATTCAAGCTCTGCTGTCTGCCCGTTTTTTAGAGGACGTTCTGCGGCAGCGCTTGTGAGATGCGTGGTTTTCCAGACTTCACTAGTCAGTGGAAGAAGTATATTACACAGGAAAAAAGCATTTTGGTCTGTAAAACGGTAAAAACGGATACTTTCTTCTCTGGACGCCTCGCTTAGCAGTTTCATGCCTTTTGGAGTATCAAGAGCCAGCACGGCCTGCTCCCGGAAACTGTCTGCTGTCATATTCTGATAGGAATCTGTTTTAAATGCCAGCAGGCTTTTGTATTTTGACAAAATATCATCTGACAGGTAACTGCCGGATGAATTTTCATCTGAATGCTTTTCAGTCAGACTTTGGACTGAGGAAGGACTGCCGGATCTTGTCTTCGGATGATTCTGCTCAGGGTTTTGTTCTGGAATAGAAGCAGAATTGACAGGTACCGCACAGACTCCGGCCATAATAGAACTGAAGCAGATGATGGCAGTAAGGATGGCAGTGGCTGCTGCAGTTTTTTTGGTATGTTTTCGTTCATTCATAATCTCACCAAGCCTTTCTTTCAATTGTTTTGCACCTTCTGTCAGATTCAGGGAAGATGCGGGGATGCTGGGAACGGAGTTCATTTTAGAACACAAAATAAGTGTGTCTCCGTAAGCAATTTTTTCTTCTCTGGTTAAAGTATGTATTACGGCTTCGTCACAGGCAAGTTCACAGGCTCTGCCAGCTTCCTTACGGAGCAGGCGTATGACTGGATTAAACCAGTGAATGCAGACAGCGGCCTGAATAAGCCATTTGTAAAACAGATCCAGCCGTTTGTAATGGAGCAGTTCATGCCTGAAAATAAATGAAAGCGCGGTATCATTCATGTTATCGTGTGTGATGGCAATGCACGGATGAAAAAATCCTGTCATAACCGGGACAGACGCCTGAGGGTATAAATACAGCTCCACGGGTCTTTGAATGCCGCATTGGTCTTTACATGCAGCAAGCAGGTCTATCATATGGCGGTCAGATACCACTGAGCCTTTTGTCCGTATGGCATGCACAAAATTCCGGTAAGTTCTGGCCTTGTGAATAAAAAGGCTGATAGCGGGAATGAGCCATGCACAAAAAATAAAGGCAGAGACTTCTTGGAAATGATCCAGCCAGTCCGTCAGTCCGGCCAGCAGCACAGATGCCTTCTGTCTGCTGGAAAGCTGTGAATGGACAGCATCAGGCGGGCTGTCAGATAACTGTGGATCTGCAGAGCCAGGCATGATACCGGGATGATTCAGGCGGAATGCGTCTTCAGAGTATGGCGCATCATCAGATCCAGCTGTGGTTCTGCCATTACCCGGGTGGAATATGTCTGCAGAGTCCTGGCTGGTTTCGCCGGAATTCAGCCGGAATGTATCTTCGGAGTCAGTCAGTCCGTCACGATTTTGCGAAAACTCAGTTTTTACAGAGCCAGCAGTCCGGCTGTTCGTTTGCAGGGAGTTTTGATTTGTAAAACCGTTACTTTCAGATGTCTGCTGAAATATATCAGCGATGCTGTCGGAAATGGCGGCTTCTGCTGAATGAAACAGATCATTTGCCAGTGTCTGGCCCGGAGTAAACGGAATAAGAAACCGGAATACGGCAGCCAGCCAGATGTAATACTGCCAGCGTTTGCTGCATCTGTTTTTGTATAATTTTTTTAGTGTGAGAAGGAGCAGTGTCAGCAGTGTGCCGGATATGGAAAGCGACAGCAGTATTTTTAGAAATTCATTCATTTTTCTTTGTCTTCTCCTTCCAAAACGTGTCTAGTTCGTCAAAGTCTGCATCTGTCAGAGTATTCTCCAGCAGGGCAGTTACCAGATTTTTAACATTTCCTTCATAGACGCGGTTTATAAAATCATGGGTCTGTTCGGACTGGTATTCCTGTTCGGTTACTGCAGCAATATACTCGTTACGTCTCCCGATTTTTTGAATTTTTAAGTAATTTTTTTTCACCAGGCGGGAGAGCAGAGTGAGAACGGTATTCTGCTTCCATTCATTTTGCTCCTGTTCCAGTTCATCTATAATAAAGGAAAGTAACGCACGTCCTTTATTTTTCCAGATGATTTTCATAAGTACAAGTTCTGATTCTGAAATCTGCTGCATAAAAACCTCCTTTCTTTTTATTAACATTGTGTAGGTGTATTTATATTAACATGACGTAGGGAAAAAGTCAATCCTTTTCAGAATGTAAAAAAATTTTCTCATTCTGGATACAATGCCAGAAGGAGAACTGTAGTTTTCAGACTGTAAAAAACTTTATCATTCTGGATACAATTGCTGGAAGGAGAACTGTAATAATGGTTCAGATACCTTCGCTGCTGCGTGAAAAAATTCATTGGAAACCGATTCGCGATAGGATTTTCCCGCTTCTGAATCACCTTCTTATGATTTATGCAGCAAATACCCAATGGGCAGACCTTGCACAGACTTGTCTGAACTGTTACGAACTATAACAATATTAGTAACAGTTCAGACAAGCTGGCCGGTTACATATAAAAATCCATTGAAACTTGCTTTGCGATGGGATTTTTTCACTCCTGAATCATGTTCTAACGGTCTTTGCAGAGGAGTGTAAAGACCGGCCTGAACTGTTACCAGTAATAAAGGAAAAGTATTGAGCCAGGGTTGACAAAAAGCGGTTCTTATGATACGTTCGAAGCCAGGGCATAGACAAAAAACTATAGTAAATGATTAAGATACTAATATAAAGAAGAGGAACAGTCTGATGAGAACACAGTTTGATAACGATCATCTCCGCCAGATGCAGCGGATGAAGAGAAAAAAGAGAATGAAAAGTGAAAAAAGACGCCAGGTATTTTTTCGCAGAATATTAAAAACAGGTTTTATTGTAACAACGGTTCTTGCACTGGGAGTGGCTGCAAGGGAAGTCGTTATAAGATATATTGCCCAGGAGCAGGAAGCGGCAAGAAATGCCGGAAAGGAATTTTTAGCAGGATCCAGAGAAGATGCGGATTTAAATAATGAAGAAGTTCCAGACAGAGGAGCAGGCGGCAGCAGTGCACAGGGAAGCGGAAATGAAAGCGGGGATCAGGCAGCGGACGGCAGCGGAAGTAAAACAGAAGGCAGCGCAGCCGGAAATGGAAGCACGGACAGCGGCAGGAATGAAAATGGAGCTGCAGGCACGGAAGAAAGCGGCACAGCAGGAGATGATGGAAAAAAAGATGCCGGACAGGATGGAAAATCAGAAAACGGAACAGACAGTGAAAGTGATCAGACAGCCGGACAGAATTCACATTACCAAAAGACGGAAGACACTCAGAAGATCAAAGACGAGATTACGAGTGGCCATGCTGTTTTCATTGACATGGATGCGGGCACGATTCTGGCATTAAAGAGCGCAAGAAAACGGATTGTTCCAGCTTCGATGACAAAGGTTCTGACACTGTTAGTAGCAGCGGAACATCTGGAAAGTCCGGAAAGCCTGGATGACAAGTTTAAAATAACAGCGGAAATTACAGATTACTGTTATATTAATGGATGCAGCGTTGCTGGATTTGGCATGAAGGAAAAAGTAACTGTCCGGGATCTTTTCTATGGCACAATCCTTCCTTCCGGTGCGGACGCAGCAATCGGTCTGGCAGAATATACGGCCGGATCACAGGAAGCATTTGCCGGTCTGATGAATGAAAAACTGGAAGAACTCGGCCTGTCGCAGACTGCTCATTTTACGAATTGTGTAGGTATTTATGATGAAAATCATTACTGTACGGTACTGGATATGGCAGTGATTATGGAAGCGGCTCTTCAGAATGAGATTTGCAGGGAAGTGTTGTCAGCACGCACTTATACAACATCGAAAACAAAACAGCATCCTGAAGGCATTGAGATATCTAACTGGTTTGTACGCCGCATTGAGGATAAAGATACTGGAGGAGAGGTATTATGTGCAAAAACCGGTTATGTGGAACAGTCTGGAAACTGTGCAGTCAGCTATGGCGTAGATCAGAAAGGGCGCAGCTATATCTGTGTGACGACGAATGCGCCTGGGACATGGAAATGTATTTATGACCATGTATATCTGTATAAACAGTTTTCGAAACGGTAACCGGGGCAGAGCTGGTATTACTGAAAGCCGGAAGAGACGAGGCGGGTTATAAATCAGAAAACAGATGATGAGTGTTTGTGAAACGGAGAACTGTTATGATGGAAATTTTTGGTTCTTTAGGCCCTGCCTGTGCACAGGCGGACATATTAGAAAAAATGTTTTTGGAAGGAATGACCGGAATGCGGCTGAATCTGTCACATTCCGGTCTGACAGAGAGCAGCCAGCTGATCTGCAGTTTTCAAAAGGCTGCACAGCGAACCGGCACAGAAGCGGAACTGCTGATTGATCTGCAGGGGCCGGAAGTACGGATAGGAGCATTATCCTGTCCGCTTGAGTTAAAGGAAGCAGAAGAAACCGTGTTCGCGGCAGCAGCAGATGCAGAGATGATAAACGGCGTCATTCCTGTGTCAGATCAGATTCTTGCAGCATTCGAAACAGGCGACCGCGTGCTGCTGGATGACGGAAAGATAGAGCTGGTGATTACATCAACAGGCAGACAGGCAGCGGCACGTGTACTGTGCGGCGGCCTGCTGCAGCAGAAAAAGAGTCTGAAAATAGCAGATAAACAGATTCCGGGGCCGCTTCTTACCAAACAGGACCTGGAAAATATCAGCCTGGCAAAAGAATATGGCGTTACGGCACTGATGCAGCCGTTTGTGACATCCGGGAAGCAGCTTTTACAGATCCGAAGGGAACTTAAACAAAGGCATCTGGATCATATCCGCATTTTTGCAAAGATTGAAAACCGCGAAGGAATGGATCATATCAGGGACATTCTGCCTTTTGCAGATATGATTGTGATTGCAAGAGGCGACCTTGGAAACGATATGCCGTTATGGCAGCTGCCGGCAGCTCAGAAAAGGCTTTCCGAAATATGCAGGAGCGCTGGAAAACCTTTTCTGATCGTCACGCAGCTGCTTGCTTCCATGGCAGACAGTCCGTACCCGACACGGGCGGAGGTATCGGATATTTTTCATGCAGTGCAGGACGGTGCAGCAGCTGTTATGGTTACGAATGAAACTGCAGTCGGAAAATATCCGGCAGAAGTTATCCGCTATTTGAAAAAAACAGTGCAGGAAGCAGAAAATTATACAGCAGCGGAATAGGGCAGTGAGGTATTTTTGTATTATCTGGATACAGGCAGCAGCACTGTTATTGCAGGGTCTGACTGGATGGAGTACTAGCGGTCTTCCAGCCGGACAAGCTCCAGTCCGCAGATTCCCCGCCGCAGGATGCTTTCTGCGACAGAAAGATGCACGATCACAGTATGCGGACCTTTGTGGCTGCGGATTCGAAAGATACCAGGCGATTTTCTGGCAAAATCGCTTTCTTCTATATATACAGCTGCCGGAAGTCCGTTTGAAGCATAAATGATTCTGCTGGGCTGATACGGCAGCGGGGGAAGAAACCAGAATGTTTTCTGAAGTTTTTTCTCCTGATCAATAAAAACACAGGGTTTCCAGTCCTGGTCAATCAGGTACTGTTCAAACAGCAGTTTCAGCCGGTCGCTTAGAAGCGTCTCAGCAGAGATATAGTCAAATCTGTCCAAAGAAGAAATATCAGACATGGGACGGACGGAAATATCCGGGCTGGAAGGTATGGGGCTGTCGCTGCCGGCTGATTTCCGGGGCGGGACATTTTGTTTTTGGGCTTCTAGTTTTGATTCCCGAGGGATTACAATGGTTCCTGACTGTTTTATCATAAAATAATCCATGAAGTGTTTCCTTTCTGCAGAAAGAGGGGGGGTCATTCAGAGACAAAAGAGGTTTTGCTTCTGGCAAGCGCTGCTGGCATTGAAAATGCCTTCAAGAAGCGGATTTCCAATGCTGTAGGCAGGCTGTGGGCTGGGTATAAATTATTCGCATACGCGAGAGATTATCCGGACGCTGGATGGAGAAACTTTTCCTTCTGGTGTTCCGCTTGCGAAAAGCAGGAAGATCTAAGCCTTCTGCATCCAGGCAGTGGCAGCGGACGGACCGGCGCCTGATGCCCTGGCGTTTTGGCATGCTTTATGTATTGGCACTGGCAGACGCCTTTTGGGGCTTCCAGGTTTTTTCATGCGCCAGGCAGAGAGCCCCAAATCCT